>DASXSW010000260.1:0-15790 GCA_036505755.1 Binatia bacterium
CGGGGGAGGAAAGAGGTGGGGGCGCCTTAAGTTTTCGTACGGTGCGCAGTAAAGAAATGGATAGTCATCTCATGTACAAGACTCGCTAAAGTTCAATAGAATGTGACAAGGCGATAACGAAAATGCTCCAGAGGAAAAAAATCAGAGGGATAAGTCGGAGGAAATTTCTGACGCACTCTGCTGCTGCGGCAGGGATGATGCTCGACGGCTTTCGACCGAAGATCGCGCTTCCAGCTCAGAAAAAAACCAAGAACATCATCTTTATCGAGGCCCGGCCGATGACCGGGTTTAGCAAGCTGGGCACCCGCAGGACCGAAGTTGTCGGCGGCCTCACGATGTCTGCGCTTGTCAAGGCGACTAACTGGAAAGCGCACCGCGACCCTCTCCTCGCCACGGAAGTCCCTTCCCTCGACAAGGGCACGTGGGAGCTTCTCAAAGACGGCCGCATGCGCACGGTGTGGCCACTTCGCAAAAACATCAAGTGGCACGATGGGGCTGACTTCTCAGCGCAGGATTATGTCTTCGGTTGGGAAGTTGCGTTGGACCCCAACGTGAATTATCGCACGCGGACCTTCGAGCAGAAGATCGAAAAGGCCGAGGCGCCCGATGCACACACGCTGGTGCTGACCTGGAAAGAAAATTTCCCGCTCGCCACCGATCTTTTTCAGGGCAATTACTTTCCGCTGCCGCGGCATCTGCTCGAGAAGGATTATCGGAAAGATTCCAAGGGATTTAATCGGCATCCCTATCATACGACCAAGTTCATTGGCGTGGGCCCTTACAAGGTTGTCGAATGGCGGCAGGGGAATCAAATTCTCCTTGAGGCATTTGATCAATACTTTCTCGGCCGGCCGAAGATCGACACGATCACTTGGAAGTCCGTCGAGGATGACAATGCCGTGGTCGCCAATATCCTTGCAGGCCAGGGCCATTTCTCGGTGCGTGCAATGGACGTCGAGCAGGGTTTGGTCTTGAGGGAGCAGTGGGAAAGCAAAGGGCAGGGGAAAGTGTTTTTTACGCCAGCGGGTCTTGCCCGGATCGCACCGAGCACAATTTCCGAGCCCTGGTTCAAAGATATTCGCATTCGCCGCGCACTGCTCCATGCGATCGACCGGGAAACAATCGTTAAGACGCTCTTCAAGGGCGCTCAACCGGTGGCGCATAGTCTGGTTGCCGAGCGTCATGCGGACGTGTGGCCGATCGTCAAGGACAAACTCAGGCGTCACGCTTACGACCCAAATCTTGCCCTAAAGCTGCTGCAAGAAGCCGGCTGGAAAAAAGCATCGGATGGCGTGCTCACCAACGACAAGGGCGAGAGGTTTGCCATTCGTTTCGAAGTGGCGTCGGACAACACGGTTGAGCTCAACATCCAGGCGGTGGTGAGCGATTACTGGAAAAAAATCGGCGTGATCGCGACTCCGGCAAACGAACGCGATCGGATCCTTAACGACCCCGAACATCGCAATCGCTGGAAGGGACTTCGTTATACTAGACATAATCTCGAACATGATGATCTCTCCGAGCAATGGCACAGCAAAGCCACACCCAAGCCCGAGAACCAGTGGATTCAAGAGAACGAAAGCGGCTGGAGCGGCGCGGACGATCTGATCGACCGATGGGAAAAAGAGTTGCGGCCCGAGCGGCGGAATCAAATCTTAGCGGAGATCGCGATACGCTTCGCCGAGCAGATTCCGGTAATGCCGCTCTACAACTACACGGAAATCGTGACCGTTCACAAAGGACTGCAAAAGGCCGGGCCGCGCCTCGGCACCGGCGGAGACAATGCGGCGTCCTGGAACGCATTCGAGTGGGACTTTACGGACTAAGATGGTTAAAGGGAGTATTCACCGCAGAGACACAGCGGGGCGGAGCCGGAGCACCCCCTCCTTCATCCTCCCCCGCGTTACGGGGGAGGAAAGAGGTGGGGGCGAACGATGACAGATAACGACTTGCAGCAAGAAATCGTCTCGGTCCGCACGGAGGACGGCCATGCACTCGATGGCCTGCTCGTGTGGAATTCTCAGTTAACGCCGCGCGGGGCAACCCTGAGCATGCATCCGGATGGCTCGGGGCTCAGGCACTTTGAGCTTGAGCCGCTGGCCCGAGCGGGCTTCATGGCGCTTAGACTTAAATCCCGCTTCGCCGGCAACAACGCGACCATGATCATGGAAGAGATCATGCTCGACCTTGCTGGTGGCGTAAAATTCTTGCGCGAGCGAGGGTGCGAAAGAGTCGCTCTGTTCGGTCACAGCGGAGGCGGGCCACTCATGGCTTTCTACCAAAGCCAGGCTGAGAACCCTACGGTCAGATCTACACCAGCCGGTGATCCGCCGGATCTCACGCGAGCCGTACTACCAAAGGCCGATGGTATCATAATCACTAATTCCCACTTAGGGAGACACGTCGAATTCACCCAACGTATCGATCCCTCGGTCACTGACGAGTCTGATCCTTACTCGACGGACCCGTCGTTGGACATGTACAACTCGGCAAATTACGACAACAGAAACGGACAGGTCGTCTATTCTCCCGCCTTCCTGGATAAATACCGCAAAGCACAAAAGGCGCGTTGTGATCGGATCGGCGAGTGGGCTCGAGTCCAACTTCAACGGATCAAAGAAAAAGCGCATAAGGGCATCCATGACTTGCCCTTCGTCCTCTATCGAACCATGGCCAACCCGAGATTTTTGGACCGGGTGAATTTTAAATCCGGCATGCGCACGGGAACTTTATGGGGTGATCCCTATATGCTCAACTACACTGCTCATCGTGGCCGCGAGGGACCTTTCGTAACTTTGAAATCTTGGTTCTCTCATCTTTATTACGCTACTGCCAACGCCGATACCTTGCGCCATATCGCCCTGGTTAAAGCCCCGCTCCTGGTCGTCGGAGGAACAGCGGACTACGGCGGAGATATATCAGAGTCGGTGTATCAGGCGGCTACAACCCCGGATAAAAAACTTAAGTACGTCGAAGGAGCGAGCCATTGGTTTGAAAGCGGTCCCGAGCAGCTGGATCAAGCGATGGAAATCACCACTGATTGGTTGAGAGAAAGGAATTTTAGTTGAGGCTACGCAATTTGAAACGCTAAATAATTCGGGCCGTCAATACCGGCGGAAGCCGGTATCCAGAATTCTTGAAATTCCTGGATTCCGGGTCGCGCTAGCTATCGCCAGCTTGCCCGGAATGACGTTCGAATTATTCGCGTTTTTTGGTCACCACACTAGCCCCTCTTTTGCAAATTTTTTCAAAGAGGGGAACTGGTTCTCGCTGGGCAACCTACCCCTTTGACAACGGGGGATTGAGGGGGATTTCTTTTGAGGTATTCCTATGTATCGCAACGTCTTTGACACGGAACTGGAGAGCGAGTTAGTCAGCATCAAAACTCAAGATAGCGCGCGCATTCATGGCACGCTGGTCTGGAGAGGAGACAAGAGACCGACCACCGGCGTTCTGTCGATGCATCCTGCCAGCCATGGGTTTCGCCACTTTAGTATTGAGGGACTGAGCGAGGTGGGATTAGCGGGAATGAGGCTTCGCTCCCGTTTTGCGGGGGACGATAGCGCGCTCCTCATGGAGGAAGTGATGCTGGACATTGCCGCGGGAGTGAAATTCCTCCGCGAGTGGGGCTGCAACAAAGTGGCGCTCTTTGGCCATAGCGGCGGCGGTCCGCTGATGAGCTTTTACCAGAGCCAGGCGGAGAGTCCGACGGTTAAATCGACACCAGCAGGTGATCCTCCGGACTTGACGATGGCTTCGCTGCCGCCGGTAGACGCCATCATTACGTCTGGCGCGCACTTGGGAAGACATCGATCCCTGGCCGAGCGGATCGATCCGTCCGTTATCGATGAAAACGACCCATTCGCCACGGATGTCGATCTTGACATGTTTAATCCCAAGAACGGACCGCCATACTCCAATGAATTTTTGTCGCGTTATCGTGACGCGCAGGCGGCACGGGTTGAGAAGATAACGACTTGGGCGACGACAAAATTGGAAGAATTGAAAAAAAAGAATCATCCCGTTACTCGTGATGTGCCTTTTATCGTTTGGCGCACCGAGGCTGATCCGCTGTATCTCGATCTTTCTATTGAGCCTAATCTTCGTAGCAGGGGTAACAATCGGGGCGACGATGCCTTTGCGCTCAACTACGCGCCCAAGGCGCAGGGGCGCTTCACCTCGCTTCGCTCCTGGCTCTCTCAGTGGGGAAGCTCCACTTCGAACGCCGATACCTTGAGACACATCGCTCGCGTCAGCGTTCCTCTGCTCATCACGCAAGGGACGGCGGATCGCTCGCCCATGAGCCGCGCCAAACGAATCTTCGAGGCGGCTGGAACCAAGGATAAAACGATCTATTATGCGGAAGGCGCGACCCACTATTATCGGGGACAAAAAGAGATACTGCTCAAGACCTGCCAGCATATTTTCGACTGGCTAAGGGCGCGTGGGATGTAGGAGCAAAACAGCCACTGAGGATCGAGAATAGAGGATGGAAGATGGCAATTCTCAATCCTCCATTCTCGATCTTCGGTTAGCAGTTTCGCTGACTAGCGAAGATGACCCGCTACATTCTGCGCCGTTTAGTCCAGATGATCCCGCTTCTGGTTTTCCTATCACTCCTGCTATTTGCCGCTCTCGCGAGCATGCCTGGCGATCCGCTTCGGAGCATGCTCGAGGAGCTTCCTAAGATGACCCCTTTGGAATATCAACGGCTCAGAGAGCTTTACGGCCTCGACGATCCGATTCACGTCGGTTATCTCAAATGGCTTTGGCAAGTATTGAGCGGCAATTTCGGTTATTCGAAAGAATACCATCTGCCGGTGTGGGAGTTGATCATGCCGCGGCTATGGAACACGCTCATCCTTACGGTCTCGGCATTTGTCATCGGCAAAGCGCTAGCGATTCTGATCGGAATCTATTCAGCGCGCCACCCCTATTCGCCGCTCGATTATTCCGCCATGGGGCTCGCATTCTTCGGCTTCTCAGTGCCGGGCTTCTGGCTTGGTCTCACTCTCATCATCGTTTTTTCCGTCTATCTCCACTGGTTTCCTGCAGGAGGCTTCGGGAGTCCTTATTCAGGTGCAAATTGGTGGGAGTTTATTTGGGACAGGGCTCAATACTTGGTGCTGCCGGTTGTGACGCTTGCAGTTTCCGAAACCGCTTCGACGACACGATATATGCGATCGAGCCTGCTCGAAGTGATCCGCCAGGACTATATCACTAACGCTCGCTCCAAAGGGCTCAGCGAGCAGACAATTCTTCTTCGCCACGCATTGAAGAACAGCTTGATCCCTGTCGTCACAGTGAGCGCGCTTTCTCTGGCGCGTCTCGTCGGCGGTTCAACGGTCATCGAGACTGTATTTGGCTATCCGGGTATGGGCAAGCTGCTTTTTGACGCGATCATGGGAAGTGACTATACGCTGGCGATGGCGATCCTAATGCTCATGTCCTTTTTCGTCATCTTCGCCAATTTAATTGCGGATGTTCTTTATGCCTGGCTCGATCCACGCATCCGCTACACTTAGGAAACGATGAACGCGTTCAAGCAGTTCAAGATGTTCAAGCCGTTCAAACCGTTTGAACTGAGCGAAGCGATTGAACGGAGCGTAAGCGGTTGAACGGAGCAAAGCGATTGAACGGTTCGCGTCTGACACGTAGGTAACCATGCAGGAAACCCTCATCGAAGGGCCCGAGTTGGCTCGTGTCGCGGTGGCTGCCCACTCCGCCGGCTATTGGGCGCAGGTCTGGCGGCGCTTTAGAAGACACCGTCTGGCGATCGCGTCTTTGTATTTTCTTCTCGCGCTAATCGTTTCGGTCGTGGTTGTCCCGGAATTTCTTCCCTACGAATACGATCAGGTTTCGCTACCGGAGCGCTTTCTTCCGCCGTCGTGGCGACACCCGTTTGGCACCGATGAGCTGGGACGCGACGTCTTCACCCGTGCTCTTCACGGCGGCCGGGTCTCTCTGGCTGTCGGCTTTAGCGTCGCGCTGAGCAGCATGCTTTTAGGCGCGATCGCCGGATGCGCCACCGGATACATTGGCGGCGCCGCCGATAATCTCATGATGCGCGTGGTCGATATCGCCCAGAGTTTGCCGCGCATTGCGGTTCTGCTGGTTCTGTCGAAGGTTCTTGGCGGCGGCATGTTCAATCTCATCATGGTTCTGGTGCTGCTTGAGTGGACGGATGTGGCCCGCCTTGCGCGCGGCGTAGTTTTGGGCATAAAAGTCCAGCCTTACATTGACGCAGCGCGCGCCGGCGGAGTTTCGGGAATGCGCATTCTGGGTCGCCATTTGCTGCCCAACTCGATGGCGCCGCTCATCGTGTCGGCCACTCTCGACGCGGGCAGGGCGATTCGCACGGAGACTACGTTAAGTTTTTTAGGCCTGGGCATTCCACCACCTTTGTCGAGTTGGGGTAATCTGCTGACGAATGCTTCAGCTTATTACTTCACCGCGCCACTCTTGGTCTTTATCCCCGGGCTGTTCATCTTCGCGACGCTCCTAAGTTTCAACCTCTTGGGCGATGGGCTCAGAGATGCGATGGATCCGCGTTTGGCGGAGGGGGAATGATAATAACTTCGAGGATAGAGGATTGAGGAGCGAGGATGGATGAGGACTCTCGCGATCCTCTATTCTCCATCTTCCATCCTCGGGTTTGTATGAGCTTACTCCAAGTCAAAAATCTTGCCACGTATTTCTTCACTCCCACCGGCGTCGTGCGCGCCGTCGACGGCATTAGTTACGATCTCGAGGAAGGCGAGATCATGGGGCTCGTTGGTGAAAGTGGCAGTGGCAAAAGCGTCTCGGTGCTTTCGATCATGCGTCTGGTACCCGAGCCTCCAGGACGCATCGTTGCCGGCGAAGTCATCTTTCAGGGTAAGGATCTTTTAAAGCTGAGCGCGGAGGAGATGCGCCTGATCCGCGGCCGCGCGATCGGGATGATCTTTCAAGAGCCATCGACTTTCTTAAACCCGGTCCTCACGATTAGCCGCCAGATTACCGAAGCGATGGAGCTTCATCTGGGCTTAGACCGTAAAGCTTCGCGGACGCGAGCCATCGAGCTATTAGAAAGGGTTGGCATCCCGGATGGCGAAAGTCGCCTATCCGACTACCCGCATCAGTTCAGCGGCGGCCAGCGGCAAAGAATCATGATTGCCGCGGCGCTTAGCTGTCGACCTAAACTGCTCCTCGCTGATGAGCCGACCACGGCGCTCGACGTCACGATTCAGGCCCAGATTCTCGAGCTGATCAAGGATCTCAGCCGTGAATTCGGCATATCGGTGATTCTCATCACCCATAATCTCGGCATTGTCGCGCGCTACGCCGATCGCGTGAACGTCATGTATGGGGGCGAGATTGTCGAGAGTGCCGCAGCCCCCGAGATCTACAGAAAGCCTTGGCATCCATACACAGTCGGTCTGCTCGAAGCGGTTCCCCGAGTGGACCGCCAAGTCGAGGGCGAACTCAGAACCATTGAAGGCCAGCCGGCTGATCTCAGAGGCGAAAAGACCGGCTGCACTTTCCGCCCGCGCTGCTCCTACGCAGTGGCGCGCTGTGCTATCGAGCGTCCACCGTTACAAGAAATGACCGTGCATCATGCTTCAGCTTGTTGGGAGAGCGAGCGCGTGGGAAAACTCGTGAGGGGTGAGGCGTGAGGAGTTTCGAAAGCTTTCGCGTTTGGATTAAGGTCATAATTTTTTCACCACGAAGGCACGAAGGACACGAAGGTTTTCGTAGGGTGCGCTGCGCGCACCAGTCAGTTCGTAGCCCGGATGTAGCGCAGCAGAATCCGGGGTCTTTCGGCCAGCAAAATTTGCGCAAGCCGCGAGAACTTTCATGCATAATAGTACGAAGCCCACGAAGGTTATCCCGGAGGGCACCGCACGCCGTGCCCGTACACTTTGCGTTTTCTACGTTCTTTGCGGCTATATCTTCTTTCCTTCGTGACCTTCTTGCACTTCGTGGTGAACCAAACAAATTGAACGTGACACATTATCCACACAAGAATCTGAAGAACCCGAATTAACAATGGAACCAGGCCGCAGGGTTTTGCTCGATGTGCGCAACTTGAAAATGCATTACCCGGTCACTCGGGGGGTCATCTTCGAGCGCCGCAAAGGCGAAGTGAAGGCCGTCGAGAATGTCAGCCTGACGATCGATCGCGGCGAAGTGCTGGGCTTGGTCGGCGAGACCGGCTCGGGGAAGACCACCGTCGGCAGATGCATCTTGCGCTTGGAGCAGCCGACTGCGGGGGAGATCTATTTCGACGAACGAAATCTCTTGGCCCTTGAAGGCCGTGAGCTCCGAAAAATTAGAAAACAGATGCAAGTCGTTTTTCAGGATCCTTATAGCTCGCTCGACCCGCGCATGAGCATAGGCAACATCGTCGGCGAACTACTGGTGGTTCACAAAGAAATTTCAAACAAAAAACAATACAGAGAAAGAGTGGCCGAACTTTTTTCGGCCGTAGGTCTGGATCCAGGATTATTCGATCGTTACCCGCACGAGCTCAGCGGCGGCCAGCGCCAGCGAGTCGGGATCGCGCGAGCATTGGCCCCCAGGCCAAGCTTCATCGTGTGCGACGAGCCCGTGTCAGCGCTGGACGTCTCCATTCAAGCGCAGATCTTGAATCTGCTGATGAAGTTAAAGAAGCAATACGCGCTCACCTATCTTTTTATCGCGCACGACTTGGCCGTCGTGAAACATATGAGCGATCGCACGGCCGTCATGTATCTGGGGCGGATCATGGAGATGGCTCCCAAGAAAGAGCTCTACGAGAACCCGCTCCATCCCTATACCCAAGCCCTCCTGGCGGCGGTTCCCATCCCGGACCCGGTGCTTGAAGCGAAGCGTGAACGGACGCCACTCAAAGGCGAGATCCCAAGCCCGATGCATCCACCCAGCGGCTGCATCTTTCATCCGCGATGTCCGATGGCCATCGAAGAATGTAAGCGAGTGGTACCTGAACTGCGCGATATGGGAAACGGACACTCGGTGGCCTGCATCCGGGTGTGACCAAGGTTGATTCACCGCAGAGGCACACACAGAGTACGGTAGGGGCACGGCATGCCGTGCCCTTACATCTATCTTACCTCAGCGATCTCATCGCCTCGGCGGTGCAATCTCACAACAGAGACACTAAGAAACTTCGATGAAATAGGGGATCGCGCGCAGGGCCACGCTGGCGGCGAGGAAACCGAGAGACGCCATCGCGAAGGGATAAAACCATGGGATTTGTTTGTCCAGTGTTTTTACCAGAAACGTTCCCTTCTCGGTTTTGTTGATATCCGAGTAGGCGTTTTCAAGCTGCTGCGCATCGCGCACGTCGTAATACTTTCCACCGGTTCCTTCCACGGCGGCGATCAATCTCGGCGCATCACGCACTTTTTCCACTTCAACGCCGATGAAGTGAATCTTGAACTTGTCCTGCATCGCCCGGGCGATGGCCTGGTAAGGGTCGCGTCCGGTGTTGTTCTCGCCGTCGGTTAGCACGATCATCACTTTCCCTTTGTCGGCTCCTCTGCCGTCACGCGCTTGTTTGCTGGCTAAGTCGAGAGAAGTTAGAATTCCTTCGCCAATTGCCGTTTGTCCTTCGCCGGCGAGAGTCTTGTTATCGACCATTTGCAAATAGCGCGTTACGTAGGATTCATCGAAGGTCATCGGCGCCACGACGTAGCCATTTTCAGAAAACACCACGACCGCCAATCGGTCGTCTTGCCGCCGTTGCAGGAAGTTAGCCATCGCTCCCTTGACGGCTTCGAGACGGCTCTTTTCTTTGCTCTTGATCCCTTGCCTTTGCCGTTCCAATGCGCCCTTGAGATCAATGGGTTCCTGCATGCTGGACGACAGATCCATGACCAAGATGATATCGAGGCCCTGTTTTGCCACAAGTCGTTCCGCGTACGGCAGCACAGGATCGAGCAGGGCGACCAGCAGAAACCCCAGCGCCATAAACTCGAAAAACTTTGGCAGATATACCAGGCCGGAAGCCGGTCGAATGCGCGTTTTTAAATAAAGCAAGAGGGGATGCGTGAAGTAACTCTTCCGCCGTCGCCAGCGAATCGCCAAAATAAGAAAAATGAGCGGAATGAAAATCCAGATCAGGTCGAGCCGGGCGAATTTCATTTTTCATCCCTTGAGACGCGCCCGATCAGCAAACTTGCCGAGATCTCCCTGGACTTCATCACGCCAGCGCTTGCCCAACTCGGAGCCCTGCGGGCTATAAAGCACCTGCTCGCACCGCTCCAGCACGGTTTTCACCGGAGCGCTCAAGCCGTTTTGTCCGCGGTGTATCAATACGCCCTCGATCTCTTCGGGGGTCAGACCTGAGGTATCGATTTCCAGTGACTCGTTCAGATAGTTGCGCACGAATTGGGACACCTCGCCATAGTAACGGAGCTGATCTTCGGTGGACTCTCTGCCGATCCCTTGCGCTTTGCGCACGAAATCCCGGAGCATTCGCTGTCGAGCGCGCCGGCTGAGACGACGTCGCACGGGCTTTTCCTCATGCGACGCGGCCCACAGGCGACGGGCCAACTGGATCAAAACGAAAGTCATTCCCGCAAGGCCGAGGGCAAACGGAACGATCCACCTCTGAGGATTGATTTGCCAGATGTCCCTGCTATCACGCGGTTTCAAGTTGTCGGTGGTTAATGTGGAACGGAGACCAACTTTGGTTACCGGCACTGAGAAGGATTCCGCGAGAGTATCGCCGCCTTTCTCTACCACTGGTCTGCGTCTGAAATAGTAAAGGACAAAAGAGGGAATCTTCAGCTCGACCTGCCCGCTCTCATAGGTAGTCAGAAGGAGGGTTACTTCGGTAAATTTTTTGGCGCCGCCGAAGGAGCCTTGCCGCACGCTGATGTCTCGCACTATGAATGGCGCTAGATTCAGGCTTTCCTTCTTTAGTTGATCTAAAACAAACTCGATATCGGGATCATGCAAAGCCTTCACGGTGTAGCGTAACGTGTCGCCGACAAACATCGCGGTTTTGTCCAGATGGGTTGACACGGTGATTGGGGGCGCCTTGGCGGTTTTGGCGACCGGCGCGGCCGCGCCAAGCATTATCAGAGCGAACAGCAGCAAACTCGATGATGCGATGACTTTCATTTACGTCTCTTGCGGGCTAGAAAAAAACCGATAATCGGATCCAGAAATGGCTTTTCCACATGAAGAAACAAATGATCCAAGTTCAAACCATAGAGCGCGCGCTCGAGGGCGACCTTTCGTTCCAGCATCATGGATCGGTAAAGGCTTTTGTTCCTTCCGGTTAAATTGAGCACCATCGTGCCGCCCGATTCCGCGTCGCGCAGACGCATGAAACCCCGCCCACCGGGCAAGGCCTCCTCCCAGCTGTCTTCGAGGATGACGGGAACGAGGTCGTGCTTGCGCGCCAGATGCCTGAGAGCGTGAGAATGAAGAGCGCTCTCCACATCGATGAAGTCAGAGATAAGAAAGAGTGTAGTGGAGGTCTTGAGCCGGGCGAACAGATGCTGGAAGGGAAGCGACAAATTCGTCTTGATAGAGCTAGGTTTGATGTCCCACAGAGACTCCAAAATCTTCCAGGTTTGCCTGGAGCCCTTCTTAAGCGGAATGTCCAGCTCGATCTTGTCGGTGAACGCCAGCAGACCCACTTTCATGTTGTCGCTGGTTGCGGAGAAAGCCAAGATCGCGGCGACGCGGACAAGCAACTCCCGCTTCGATTGGTCCGTGCTGGCAAATTCCATCGAGCGGGAAAGGTCGGCAATGATCACAGCGCTCAGTTCTTTTTCTTCAAAATCCTTTTTGACAAAAGGGTAACGCATACGCGCGGTGGCATTCCAGTCGATTTGCCGGTAGTCATCGCCATGTTGGTAGCGCTTGTGCTGATCGAATTCGAAGCCCCTGCCTCGCAAGGGGCTTCGATAATCGCCAACCTGGTGATCCCGCACCGCTTTTCGAATGTAGATCTCGACGTAGCGAAGCTCTTCCATCAGCGCTTTAGGAATCATATTTTTCGCTCACTGCGACCACGAAATCCATTCTCACCACGAAGGTCACGAAGATCACGAAGGGTTTTTCTTCACGTGTTTCATGCGTCTGAGGGCGCGATCAATCGCGCCCCTACTTCGTGCGCTTCGTGTCCTTCGTGGTGAATACTTCGTTTTGTGACTTCTCATTCTGCAGCGATCTTCTATGGGATCGCGACCTTCCCGAGCATTTCCTCGATAATTTCATCCGGCGAAATATTCTCCGCCTCCGCGCGCACAGTGCGGATCAAACGGTGCCGGAGCGCGTCCGGAGCGATTCGTTTGACGTCGGCAGGGAGCACGTAATCGCGGCCCGCGAAAAAGGCGGTGGTGCGCGCTAGGGCGAGAAGATGCTGGGCCGCCCTGGGCGACGCGCCGTGCAACACCATTTCACTGACCAGCGACAGATTTGCAGGTAGGCCGTTACGCGTGGCGCGAACGATGCGGATGACATATTCACGAATGGAATCGCTGACAAAGATTTGGCCGATATGCTTGCGGATGCGAATCACGTCTGCCGGCGTCATGATCGGGTTGACCGTCACTGCGCTCAAGTTACGCGCCAGCATTGCGGCTTCGTCCGCATGGGAAGGGTAGTCCACTCTCACTTTCAGGGAAAAACGATCAACCTGGGCTTCCGGCAGGGCATACACGCCTTCTTGTTCAACCGGATTCTGCGTCGCCAAAACCCAGAAAGGCTCCTCAAGGGGAAAGGTTGTTTCACCGATGGTAACCTGCCGTTCCTGCATCGCCTCCAAAAGCGCGCTCTGGGTCTTTTGCGTGGCGCGATTGATCTCATCGGCCAAAATCAGATTGGCGAAGATGGGACCCTTTTCGGTGCGAAAAGCGCTGAGCGCCGTGTCGAAGATGCGGGTGCCGATGATATCGGCGGGCAATAAATCCGGAGTGAATTGAATCCGTTGAAACTTGGCGCTGATCGTGTTGGCAAGAGTCATCACCGTCAGCGTTTTGGCGAGTCCAGGAACGCCCTCCAGCAATACATGACCATACCCCGATTTCTCTTCCTCGTCCCGTTTGAAGGAATAGGGGATCTCTGAGAACAGACCAATCAACAGACGCTCGATCAGCCACTCCTGGCCGACGATAACTTTGTTGATCTCTCGCACCACCGCCTGGATGGCGTCGAAGACCTTGTCCGAGTGTATTTTTTCAAGAGCCGTCATGCGTCTGTCTCGATATTGTCTCTTTCGTGTTCCTGAATCACCCTCACCCTAGCCCTCTCCCAGCGGGAGAGGGAATAGTTTTCTCTCCCTTTGAGAGAGGATTAAGGTGAGGGCGTTCGTCATATTAACAACGCTGCCAGAAAAATTCCGGCGGCGGCCAGCAAAAGCTGGTGATAAAAATCCTCGTATTCGAGGGTGTTCTTGAATCCCGTAATTTCTCTCTCTTTCAGAGCGATTTCAGAAAAGGTTTTGTCCAGCTCATAGCCGCTGATCGTACGGTAGAATTTTCCGCCGGTCTGTTCGGCAATCCAACGCAGGGTCTTCTCTTCGAATCGAGTAACGATCTTGTTTCCCTTGTCATCCTCGAGATAGACGGGACGACCCCGCTCGGATCCGATCGGTATCGGCGCGCCTTCTCGGGAACCGATGCCGATCGCATGGACTTTAACGCTTTGCTTTCTCACCTCACCCAGAGCAGCGTCCAGCTCAGAGCTGTTGTCTTCGCCGTCGGAGAGCAGCACAAAGACTTTCTTATTGCGCGCTGTTTCAGGACTCACTTCGGTTTCTTTTGTAATCACCGTCAGACCGTTTCTCAGCCCGCGCCCGATGTTGGTTCCGTGATTCACCGTGGTGTCGTCTTTTAGGTAATCAAGGTAGTAGAGAATGTTATTGGAGTCTTCGGTCAGGTACGAGATGATCATACTGTTGCCGGCGAATGACACCAGTCCGACACGGTCGTGCTGAAGCTTCGTGCGCGAGAACGCGCCAATTACGTCCAGGGCACGCTCCAGACGTGACGGTTGAATATCGCGGGCTCTCATGGACGGAGAGGTATCGAGAAGAAACACGATGTCGAGCACGCCCGGCTGAGGCACTTTCCTCTCCTGGATGCGTTGCGGATGAGCCAGGGCAAGGATGATTGCCGCCATGACAAAATTCAAAAATAAGCATCGGATGAATTCTTTCCGCAACGAAGGAAAATGGGAAATTCGCGTAAGCGCGCGCTTAACGCCGAGGATTTTGCGCGTATGGTGCTTACTGTAAAGAAAATAAAGCCAACAGGGCAGCAAGGCCAGCAGCAGGTAAAAGAGCTTGAGATACTGGGGATACAAAAATTTCATGAAAGCAATCGCTTTATCCGCGCTTCTCCGGGGCCAGTTCCTGACGCGAGGGCTCTTGGGGGCGCATTTTTTCAATAAGCGTTTTTACTTTTTGTTCTTGCTGTTGGCGACTTCGATCTTGTTGCGCAAAGATGTGGCGCACCAGCTCGTAATTGAATTTGAGATCCCAATCGTCCGGCTGAGCAACGAGCCCCTTTTGATATTCGGATAACGCGCCTTTGAGAGCATTCACCGAAGATTCCGGATTCTTGCTCTCCACGGCCTGTCGAAACAACAGGTTGCCCATCCAAAAAGAATAGTCACCGGTCTCGATCAACGACGGGTTATCGGCGGGCAGGCCCTCGAGCTTGGCCAAAGCCTCTTGGTATTTGCCCTGGCTGTAGAGAATGGCCACTGCATTGAGGTTCAAGTGTTCGTACTCTTCTTTGAAAAGCGCGGACATCCAGGGAAGCTTTTGAAACGGGCTTTCGACACCGCCATAAAACTCGAGCGCCCGCACACTGTCGCCCTGCCGATACGCATTCTGGGCGCGTTCGAATTGCCGCATCATCCAGCCATATCCTATCAGCGCCACCGAGATGATGAATAGGAATAGATAGCCCAGGGTTTTCGCATACGTCCTTGTCGGCATTTCTACATCGCCTCTTTGTTCATAGTTCCGTCTCCGCCCTCACCTCAATCCTCTCCCAGAGGGAGAGGAAGTAAGAACGGGAGTCGGGTGTCAGCGGCTCTCCGTCGGGAACTTGCGTTGCGCCCAACCCGAGAAACCGTCTTGCAGGACACTGACATTGCGAAAACCCTTCCCCCGCAGCGCCAAGTAAGAATAGGCTTCGTCGACGCCTCCGGGCGGGCACGCGCAGTAGAGTATAACCCGGCCGGATTTGGGGATTTCCTGGTGCCTGTTCTGCAATTCCGTAATCGGAATCGAACGGGCACCCGGCAGGCGCGATTTTTGGAAGTCTCCCGCCGGGCGCAGGTCGACAAATAGGATCTTCTCGCCTCCCTCCAGCATTGTTTTTACTCTCTCAGGTGGAATGGTATCGATGTATTCCTCGTCATGACCTGCGCCGACTAACGCCGGTCGAAAAAGCAACAGAGATAATAAGGCGAGACCTGTAAATCCCGCATTCGCGAAGCTTCGCGAGGGAAATCGGGAGGCCCGAAAGGAGAGTTGGAAAGCGCGAGTAGGGCTGTATCGCCATGCGCGCTTCCGGTCGCGGCTTCCAGCCTTGAAGTGCTCGGCCCCAGGCGGGGTTTTCTTCTCATTGTCCGTCATTGTTTTAGGCCATCATAAATCACTTTGCCGCCGACGATCGTCATGAGACTGGTGATTTTGCCGATCTCTTCATCGGAAACCGTGAGGAAATCCTTGTCCAGGATTACCATGTCCGCCCACTTGCCGGCTTCCAGCGAGCCCAGTAGGTTTTGCCGAAGCACGTATTCCGACGCCCAACGAGTCGCCATCATGAGCGCAGTC
>DASXSW010000261.1:0-3614 GCA_036505755.1 Binatia bacterium
ATTTTCGACTTTAGTTTGCAAAGCGATGTCCTCCGCGAGCTAGGTATCAAGTAATTTATCCCAAGGAGTTCGATCTATGGCGAAACAATTTCGAGCAGACAATATCGGCAGTCTCCTGCGCCCGCCGGAGCTCCTCCAGGCGCGAGCGGCTTATCGGGAAGGCAAGTTACCGCGCGAGCAGCTGGGTCCCATTGAAGATCGATCGATTTTAAAAGCGCTTGAGCTGCAGGAGGCGGCCGGCGTCGAGGTTTTTACCGACGGCGAATACCGGCGGGATATCTTCACGGCGGATATCACCCAAGCCGTCGATGGATTGGTCCCGGGCAAGACGACCGTGAGCTTCGAATGGCGTGGCGCCGGCAGTGAGTTGGCGAAGGAGTCAAAAGAAGGCAATCTCCAGCTCATCGTCGGCGATAAGCTACGGAAAAAAGCCCGCTTCACTCCGGGCGAGGCGCCGTTTTTGAAACAGCACGCGCCGGGCCCTTTCAAAGTCTGCACACCCGCAGCGACCCAGCACGCGATAAGCCGGTACAAACCGGGGGTTACCGACGAGTTCTATCCGACCATTCACGACATGCTTCAGGATGTCGCGATGATCATGCGCGACGAGGTCCAGGCGTTGATCGACGAAGGCGCTTCCTACGTTCAATTGGACGCGCCGTCTTACTCCACTTTCTTCGACCCGAAGCGCCGTGAATCATTGAAGGGGAGCGGCATCGATCCCCTCGAAGCGTTGGATGCGGCCATCGCCGCGGACAATGCGATGATTCAAGACCTCAAGCGGCGGCCTGAAGTGGCGATCGGCATTCATTTCTGCCGGGGTAACAAGCGCAGCGCCTGGGGAGCGGAGGGGAGCTACGAGCCCATCGCGGAGAAGGCCTTTGGCTCGCTCAAGATGGACCGATATCTGATGGAATTCGACACCGAGCGCGCCGGCGGCTTCGAGCCGCTGCGCCTTGTGCCCAGGGGCAAGACTGTCGTCCTTGGCTTGATCACGACCAAAGAGCCACAACTGGAATCGGAAGACGAATTGCTGCGCCGCATCGAGCAGGCTTCCAAATACGTGCCGATGGAAAACCTCGCCCTCAGCACGCAATGCGGCTTCGCTTCCGCGGCTTCGGGGAATCTCCTTTCTTGGGACGACATGCGCCGCAAGCTCGAACTGGTCACCAAGATCGCGCGCAGAGCTTGGGGATGACTGGATTCACAGAACGTTCAAGTCGTTCAAATGGTTCAAACCGTTCAAAACGTTGAAGGGACTGAACATCCTAAACGGATTGAGGATTAGGAGATCGTAATGCTGTTCCGTGAACTCAACCGCGGCAAATGCAAGACCTACCTGATTGGCAGCGAAAAGGAACACGTGGCGGTTTTGGTCGATCCGGTTCGCGAGAAGGTTGACCGTTATCTTGCGCTTCTCGCCTATCAAGGGCTTCGACTTGAAGCGGTCATCGACACCCACACGCATGCGGATCACCGCAGCGCCAGCAACGACCTTAAAGAACTTATCGGAGTGAAAGTCATCATGCACTCCAAGTCGCCTGCGCCTCATGTGAACGTCCACGTGGACGATGGCGACGAAATTCCTGTCGGCGATCTGCGCTTGAAAGTTCTCTACACTCCCGGCCACACGCCCGACGGAATCAGCCTCTTCACAGAAGACCGGGTGCTGACCGGCGACACACTGCTCATTCGCGGTACCGGCCGGTGTGACTTTGCCGGCGGCGATGCCGGCGAACAATTCGACGCGATTACGCAAAAGCTCTTCGCGCTTCCTGATGAGACGCTGGTCTTTCCGGCGCACGACTATCGCGGCAATCGGCGCTCCACCATCGGCGACGAAAAACGTCTCAACCCTCGCGTTGTGGGGCGCACCCGGGAACAATATATAGATCTGATGGGCCACCTCGGATTGCCGCTGCCGGACAACATTCAAGAGGTGCTCCAGCCGAATCAGTCGGCCGTGGACGACGACCGGCTTCGCTATCCTACGTTAGCTGAACTCAACCAAGTCCGCCAACTCAGCTCAAACCAAGTGCAATTGCTGAATGAAAGCTCCACTGGCCCGATCATCCTCGACGTTCGCGAACCCGAGGAATATACGGGCGAGCTTGGACATATCTCCGGCAGCCTTCTCATTCCTTTGAAAGACTTAACCGCTCGCGCCGAAGAATTGGAGAAACATAAAGACACCCACATCATCGTGGTTTGCCGCGCCGGCGTCCGTAGCACAACCGCGGCCGCCATCTTGACCGGCCTCGGCTTTGAGCATGTCTCTAACCTCAAAGGCGGAATGCTCGACTGGAATAAGAATAAACTCGCCGTGGAACGGGGTGAGCCGGCGCCCTGAGATTATCGTTCAAACCGTTCAGTTGAGCGATTCAAGTCTTCGAGTCGTTTCAGGCGTTGAGCTAGCGCTAGATCAGAGGTGAGAATGAGCCTGGAACGAAAATTGAGAATGAGAAGATCCGTGAAAGATCCAATATTTCAGAATGGCCCTTTTTCTCCCAATCTAAGATTGTATGATTGTTATGCCAGACCCGGAAGAAGCCCTCAGAGTGTGTGAGGGACTCCGGTTTACCACCTTGACGATCCCCTCCATCGCGTGTCCTTTGCCCGCGTCAGCCTTTGCCGCGGAGGCGCGCGCCGATCGGTTTCAGCACGCGGATGCCCGGCGTGCCGACGAGCCGGTCCGCCGTCGCGGGCGGCATCACCGCGAGCCCGCGCCGTGGCACGCTGCAATCCAGCCCGACTGCCTCCATCCACCGCACCGACACGTGGTCCGGCAACGCCGGGCCGCCACCCTCCTCGACGACCACCAGACGTGCGTCCATGGGCACATCCGGGGTGTGGTCCCCGCCGAACAGGTTGCGGTGCCAGTGGCCCATCTTTGCCTGCCACTCGCCCGTGTTGCTCGGTCCTCCTTTCGCGCGATAGAGAGGGCTGGCGAAGATCTCGGGCGAGTCGACCTCGTGTAACGCCACGAAGGGCGACTCCGCCGTGTGGATTGCCTCGAAGCGCTGACTGGCGCGGAATCCCGGGATGGACAGCAGCCGATGCTGGTGGGCGACGTACCAGACGTCCCACTCGGCGCGCCGCTCGGTCTCGAGCAGCGCCATCTCCACCATGTAGATCATGCCGTATGTCCTCGCCCGCCGACGTCAGGTTAAACCGCGCTGCCCTCTTTGCGGATGAAATTGGTATCAGAGCGAACTCCTGGGACGTCCGGAAGGGCGCGAACTCGGGGTAGCAAGCCTACTTCGCATGCCTTTATCTGCAGGCCGAGATACTTGGAGTAGATGCGGCACTGGGCCAGACTGCCGGCGATAAACCAGAGGCCCGGCTGAGCGGTGCGCGTGAACATGTTGCGCAACTCCTGTTCATCGCCGAATCCCCAGATGGGGCCAACGCGGGCGGCAACATCGTCGCCAAACAGGTTGCGAACCAGATATTGCTGCCCTTTGTAGCCGGTCGCCAACACGATCAGATCGGCGGCAAGCGTATCGCCGGTGCGCATCCGCGCCCCCTCTGCGACGAAGGCGGCGATATCGGAAAATTGCACCAGCCCTATCTCGCCTTTAACGATCAGATCGGAACAGCCGACATTGAAGTAG
>DASXSW010000262.1:0-4436 GCA_036505755.1 Binatia bacterium
CACCAGCGTGCCGTACGCCACCGGACTGCCCGGGCGCTCGGTGCCGACGATTTTTCCTTTCAGTTGTTCGGCGCTCTTGATCTCCGGCCTGGCGTATAAATCCCATATCATCGTATTGAGCATTCCGGCGACGAACACCACGTCGAAGCCGCGCAGCGACGCGTTGATCAACGGCACTGCGGAGATCTGGATTACGTCGACCTCGTTGGCAATCAGCGCCGGCAGGGCGAGAATCGAGGACATGGAAATCATTTCGACGTCCAAACCTTCTTTAGCGAAACCACCGGTCTCCTTCGCCATCCACATCGACGCCATCGTCCCCGACGTGAACAAATACGCGAGCCGCAGCGGTCGCGCGGCCGCGGCATCAGATTCGCGCGCTGCCGCGAAGGCGAGCAGCAACGTGAAAATCGTCGAAATGATGCGAAGCAAGAATGCCCCAGCCGCCTTTGGCGCCGAAAACCATCGACAAACGTTCATGCCCCTCACCACAAACAATTTGTTGATATGAAATGGACAGCCCGCCGGTTTCATCTGCGTCGGTTCATCGATATGCGCACGCTTTAACATGGAGCGGCGTCAGACCGCAACGTAGAAAGCAGCCTGCCGTCCATTAGGTTTCCATCGTTGAATGACGCAATTCTTTTCGTCGTAGCGTCGACAAGTTGACAAGCTAAAGCGGTTAAACCTATAAATGCCAAACGAAAATATTAGGGAACGGATTCTCTCCTTCGGGACTAACATAGAAATGACATCTAAAGATATTCTCTCCTTGTTTACGAAGTCACTCGAGTTCCTCGCGTTTACAGCCGTCATTGTCACCCACAACTGTGCGATCGCTGAGGCCGCCGAAACTCTCAGGCTGGGATTTTCGGGAGCGAGCGCAACACAGTTGGCGGGTTACCTGGCCGTGGATCAGAAGTTGTTCGATATTTACGCCGTGAACGTGGAGTTAACGCAATCGGCAGGAACAACCATGATTCGGGCTTTGGATTCGGGAAGCTTGGATGTGACCATCGTGGGAGGTGGGCAAGCGCTGAATGCTTATGTGAAGGGTGTGGAGGTTCGGATCATTAGCGGACTGGTCAACACGGTGCCCTTTCAACTGTGGGCTAAGCCCGAGCTTTCGCAGTTAAAGGATCTCAAAGGAAAACTGATTGCGAATACTCCAGCGGGCACGTCGCTGAACTTAGCCAACCAGATTTTACTCATGCGAGCCGGGCTCGATCCGATGAGGGACGTGAAGCTAGTGGCGTTCGGTCGTTTAGGGCTCGTTTCACAGTCCCTGTTCACCGGGGTTGTCGATGCCGCGCTCCTATCACCGCCGGAAACTGTCGAAGCGAGAAGATCCGGACTGCGCATGTTAATGGACCTGACCACTGCGCGCATTCCTTGCCCCTTCACCTCAGTGGTGACATCGAAGGCAATGTTGGAAAAGTCCCGATTATCGCTCGATCGATTTCTAAGAGGGATTCTTCACGGGATCAAACTTGCCTTGACCAATCCAGATATGGCAAAAAAGACTCTCAGTCGTAGCATGCGACTCACCGACCCGGAAGCAGTTGAGGAGGCCTATCAGCGCGCCGTCGCGAGCTACGAGCGGCTACCCATTGTGCCTAAAGAGGCGATCGATACGGTGGTCAAGCTTTCAACCGAACCGTCTAGTCGCAACCCGTTCGGCGTGTTGGATATGAGCATTCTCGAGCGCATCGACAAGGAAGGATTTATTAAGGCTCTCTATTCGACGAAGTAAGGAACTGTAAGGAGGTTGTCATGGCAGACATCAGAGGGGTTGGAAAAAAAATCACGTACAGCGAAGATAATCCTATCAGCGCCGAGTTGGAAGAGTTCCGTAAGAAGCGCGACACCCTGAAGCGCGAGCCCAAAGATGACGCGGAGCGGGAGCTCCTAGCCCGGTGGCTCGCTCATCGCGGCCGCGACGAACTGGAAACCACCGTCGGCACCGCTTGCTACGCTTGTTCGCACTTCGACATGGATTCCGAGTGGCGTTATTTTCTTGCGGATCATATCGGCACGGAGGCCGGCCACGGATGGGGTTACATCCGGCAGGCCAACGCCATCGACCCGCGCCGCGACCATGCTCGACCCGACCCCGAGTTCGAGCGCCAGTACGGCCTCACACCCCGTGTCGAGCACCACCAAATAATGAAGCGGGATTTTCTCAGCTATATTTTCTCTGGCAACCTGTGGCCCTACGGCCATTGCACGGCGGTCAGCATCCAAAGCATTCAAATCACGACGCCGAAGTTGCTCGATTTCGAAGAGCGCGTGGTCCATGCGGAGGAGCGCAGCCATCACGATGCGATTTTACAGAAGATTCACGACCACGTCTGGGCGCTGATCGATGAATACGGCGAAGGCCCTGTCCGGCGCAAGATCGCGGAGATCGACGCTCAGGCTCTAAACAGCCGCCCGCGCACGATCTTCGATCCGCCGCGAAGAGAGTTCCTGCGAAAATACTTTAACGTGCCGGTGGAGAACGTGCGAAAATTTCCCGCTTGGAGGGAGTACCTTTATCTCAATGTGCTCGGCTTTCCGCCCGAACCCGTTTATATAGAGAATTGGCCCGAAGAAATCCCCCAGCCCAAGGCGGGGCAGTAATTAAGAAAGTGGATTAATCAATTTGCGCGCCGCCGCGCCGCACCAGGAAGTGCGAATCATTCGAATGACGTCTAGTGAATTTGTGAACACGTTTGTCGGTGCGGTGGTTGCTGGCTTGTGACCTAAAAACAGACAATGGCAAAGCAAGGCGGCTAAATGCAAAGATGTGAGACAGGTTGGAGAAATTAGGTTTGACAAACCTCTAAAGACTCGATTAGAGGGAATCGCATGGTCGCAAAAACAATCTGACGGTTACTTACGTGTATTGGGTCGCTGTTTCTGAACAATTGGATAGTCCCCTGGCTCACAGTATAAGGAGAAGTAAAAAATGCTTGAGACCATAGCAGTTATCTTGATAGTTTTCTGGTTACTCGGGTATGTTTCTTCGTACACGATGGGAGGATTCATCCACATTCTACTGGTTGTCGCGATCGTAGTAATACTAATTCGTGTCATTCAGGGTCGAAGACCCTTATAGCGACTTTTAAGAAATTCTTGCCGTCGTCGCCAAGCTTCCTCCTCTTGGTTGTAAGCAGCCGTTTAATACAATTGGAAGAAGCCCTAGTTTTTCTAGGCTTCAGTCGAATTCCCCGGGAGGCCACACCACAAATCATGGTGATCGCCATTCGACCACGGATTTTACAGGCTTGTCAGCTGCAGATTCGTTGGAAGGAGAATTCAGTTCAAATCCTGGCCATCAGCAGCAAGAACCCCGGAAAAAGTTCCGAGAACAGGTCCCATCGGCTGTATGTTCGAACAATAGGATCTGACACCGCAGGCGATTCACCGTATTGCTTTTCGGTGCTGAAAGCGGTTAGCGAACAAATCCGGCTTTCTCAGCTAATTCAAGGTAATTTGGGCGCTCCGGGCTAACCGTTGGCGAAAATCGATTTGCCGGTCCTCATCATGATCTGATATTTCTTTGGCAAGGGCCTCAAGAAGTTCTGGAAGCCGCATCCTGGGAAATTTTTCAACCGATTCGCCGAGAGCCTTTGCTCGCTGATGAACAAGTAGTGATGCGAGGGGGGCCATGACATTTGTAACCTGAACAAGCTCATTGATTATACGCTGAAATATCTCCGGCGATACCATCTCTCCCGGCGCGTCCGGTACAATGGGCGTGACTCTCGCAATGTTGGATTGGACTGCGGGCGGTTTCTCTTCTACTTCGTCCACAGGCTCATTCTGCACAGCTGTGCTGACATCTTGCCCCTCGATATCCGCCAAAGCTTCTGCCTGCCGAAAAAAGGAAGACATTTCGCCGATCCCTTTCGTCAGTCGTTTCAACTGTGACTTGAGATCGTTTATCTCCGTATCTCGGCGTGTCAAAAGCTCCTGTTTGTCTTTCACCATGCTTTCAAACCCTTGCACCGTGGCAGTCAGCTCTTGTTCCAGCTCCTTGATGGTCGAGTCTTTCTGGCGGGCGAGTTCCTTTGTCTCCTTAATCTGGGATTCGAGCACAGTGATCTTTGCCTGGGAGGTCTCGGCGAGATTATCGGCACGCTTAGCGTGACTGGCTGCCTCTTCTGTCGTTTTCCTGTTAGCCAACTCTAACTCGGCTATCTGCTTGCGGTTGTCATCTATCTTGGACTTGTAATCGTTTATCTCGTTACCTCGCGTTGCCAGGGTCTCGTCTTTTTTCTGTAGGTCGTTTTGCAAGTTTTTGATTTCAGCAGTAAGAGTTTCTTCCATTTTTTGGCGAGAAAAATCTTTTCTCCGGATAGTCTCCTCCATCTCTTTGAGTTTAGCCTCCAACGCAGCAATGTCTGCTTTAAGGTTACCGGCGAGCTGCTCGGCTTGCCGGGCCTCCTCTA
>DASXSW010000263.1:0-3772 GCA_036505755.1 Binatia bacterium
GTGCCTTTGCCAACGGCTGACGCAGTGAGGTCGGTTTTAGACGAACTCGCCGAGCGAAATCCCAAGGCCAAGGATCTGGACCCTAATAAATTTTTCGACGACCGATTCGTCCGTCAATTACAAGCCGGTGATTTTATCGAATCGTTGTATCGATAATACAAAAAGGCTTCCATCGTCGGCGAAATTAGTCCCTTGTCGATTCAGCCGCAGCATTCTTTCCAGCGATGTAACCCTGCGTCGTGCAGCGACCGAGTCCGTGTTGATTGAATCCACCGGCCGATTCACCCGCGCAATAAAGACCAGGGATAACCTGAGCCTGCATGTCAATCACTTGGCACTTGCCATTGATGTGCAGGCCGGAACGGGTGTCATGCACATTGGGAGTGGCCCATGCCGCATAAAACGGCGGCGTTTGGATTTTGTATTTCGGCGTCGGCTTACCGAAATCGTTGTCTTTCCCCGAATCGACAAAGGAGTTGTACCGATCCACGGCGGCTTGCAAGATCGCGCCGTTCATCGGTTTTGGCTGATACTCGTTTTTGATCGCCGCCGCTAGTTCCGCCAGGGTATTCGCGCTGAAGAAATAGCCGTCGAGATCGACGTACGGCGGTGTCACCTTCCAGCCTTCCCGCTTGACGGCGTCGGCGTCGAAGATTGCCCATACGGGCCCGGCGGAATAATCCGGTGGTTCGGAATATTCGTTCATCGCCACCGCAGCATTGAAGAAATTGTATTTGCTGGGATGGTAATCGATCTTTTCGTTGTTGCGATAGTCGTTGGGCGTGTATGGGTTGATGTCGTTGTACACGTTGCCGTGCGGATAATCGCCTTTGGTCTCGTCGTAGAATCTTTTGCCGACTTGATTGACCAAAATCAAATCGTGCCAGTCCTTCACATTCAAGCCGGTTGAGCGCACCAGCGGAAAGATCGGGCTCTCTAACTCCCACGTCATGTAATTGTATTTGGTCGCGAGCGCTCGTTTAGTGCGAATATTGTCGCCGTTCTCCAAGGTTTGGTTTGCGAAGCCCCAAAGCGAAGCGCCGATCGCCGTCGCAGCAAGCTCACCGCTGGCGTCCTGGTAGCTATACGGTTCACCCGCAACCGTCAGCACAGCGGTTAATCTCGGGTCGAACATGCGCCGAAAATTCAAGTTGCTGGTCATGCCGCCGGTCGTGACAATCACCGCTTTTTTCGCGCGTATTTTCATCGTCGGTTGAGTGCTCTCGATGTTGCCGTCGTTGCGAAAGCTCTTTAACGGCGTCGACTGGCCCGGCATGATTCGCGGTGTGTACTCGGCACTGATGCCGACCACTCTCCCCGCGCTAGGCTTCTCTCGAACGATCGTCGCCATCTTATAATTGAGCAAGAATTGCACGCCCTTTGCGCGGGCGCTCGCCTCAAGCGGTCTGATCAGTCCGGTTCCCGCTCGATTGTTTGGGCTTTCCAGTCCAGCGCCTTTAGTCCAAAAGCAATGATTTTCCCGCGGCGCCGAGTTTCCCAAATTGTGTCCGCCCTGGTTGTCTGGCGCGACTTCTTTAAACTTCACGCCGTTTTCCAAGAGAAATTCATAGGTCAGCGCGCAGTGATCGGCAAACGCGCGCATCACCGCACGGTCGTTGTAACGGTAATCCGGCCAACCATTAGGCTGCACGATGGTCCAATCGGTGAGATCAGAGAAGACCGTGTCCGGGGTATCCTGTATGCCGTATTTCTTCTGGGCGCTAGTGCCGCCGCCCAACGGCACGTTGCCGCCGCTGATGATTGCGTGTCCGCCGATATCATAATTGGTCTCGACGACAATCACCGACGCCCCACCATCCGCGGCCTTAATCGCCGCGGGCAGCCCCGCCGCCCCCGATCCGATAATTACGACATCCGCTTCCAGATCCCAGCTCTGATCACTTGTTGCTGTTTGCGCCATTGCTTTGTCCTCCGCTTATAATTCGCTCAAATTTTGCAATCGCTTACATCTGCAGAAACAAAAATGCAAGTCACGATGAGCCAAAGGTAACAGGCAAAAATCGTAGTTTTACTGTTTTTGCACTTTTGCTTTTGACTTCTAACTCCGGATCCTCTAGACGGGATCAGCGCCTCAAGTGTCATCGAGGAAATAGCAGAAGCGAAAGGATACGACAATGCCACGCTTACCAGACATCGACGAAAAACAACTGACTCCGGAACAACGGCGGATTTACGATCAAGTGAAACACCTGCGCGGCCACGTGCGCGGTCCTTTTGCGATCTGGCTGCGCAATCCCGAGTTGGCGGAGCGCTGTCTTAAGCTCCAGGATATGTTCGCATCACGGGTGAGGCTGGAAAGACGGCTGGTACAGCTGATGATCCTGGTCTCGGCACGGCTCGCGACCGCGCAGTTTGCTTGGTTCATTCACGAGCCTTATGCAGTCAAAGAAGGCATCTCATCCGATATCGTCGAAGCGATTCGCGAACGGCGCACACCGAATTTCGCGCGCGCGGACGAGCGCCTGGTCTACGACATCACTTTCGAGCTCAATACCACGCGCACCTTGTCCGAGGCGACCTTCAACCGTGGAATGGCCATGTTCGGAGAGGAAAAGATGGTCGAACTCATCGCCGGGATCGGTTTCTACGTCATGGTGGCAATGACGCTCAATGCCTTCGATGTGTCGGTGCCGGACGGCAAAAAACCACTGGCTGAATAGTAGGTCAGTGAAAATTATTTTGGGCGTCATTCCGCGCAAGCTGGCGCGACCCGGAATCCAGGAATTTCAAAGATCTCTGGATGCCCTGCCGGTCTTCACCGGCATGACGGAAAAACCCGAATGACTTCTTAAATCAAGTTCTAACTCGGGACTAGCCTAGTACAAATAAGTGAATTTTTCACGACAGTCTAATTTCAATAGACTGCAGAAAAAATCTCGCACTTCCGGAGCCCCCATGAACTTGTCGTACTCATAGTGCGGGCCATAGCTGGCCCAAATCTCCGCGCCGGGTTCAATATCCTTCAACGCTAGAAATACAAAATAAGGATGCGTGCAAAGCTGTTTGACCGCGGCGTTTTGGAAGTTCGTGTCTATCCCGTTAATCTTGCTGGGGGCGAAATTGATGCGACTCACGTTGGCGCCGTAAGATTTGCTATCGATATATTTGTAGGGATGCGACTCCTTCCACGCGCATTTCGGTATCGATGCGATGTAGTGATTGCCGAGGGACTCGTCGTTGTCCGCAACCAGGCGACCACCCAACTCACCGATCACTTCGCCTTTTTTGATTTTTACGGCAGCAAACAAGCCGTTCCCGCCATTGGGAATCAGCGATTTCTTTATCATTGTTCTTTTATCGTATTCCCTGTTTATTTTTAGCACCCCTACCTGTTCGCCCGATGCGTTGTCTGATGGCAACAGAGAGCCACTGGCGATAAAAATGACGGTAAAATTTAGCATCAAAATGAGCAATCGGGTTTTCAAATTTTTGCTTCCGTGAGCGCACATACGTGGGTAATCTAACCGAGTTTCCGGCAAGCGGTTAATTCAGTCCAAAGAGCCTTTTCGCGTTCGACGCGAGGATGTTTACCTTGTCCGTGTCGCTGATCTTCGCCGCCTTTATCTCTTCCAGTGTTGCACAATGTTCATAGCTCGCCGGATACGAATAAAACAGGCTACCAAAAACTAGCCGGTGCGATCCCGCCGCCTCAACGAATTGTCGGATGTACGCCGATCCGCGTACATGCGCAGTGTCGAAAAGAATATTCGACGTTCGCTTGGCGATGTCCAGTGCGAGCTGGCTATTCGCA
>DASXSW010000264.1:0-6915 GCA_036505755.1 Binatia bacterium
GCCCACTGGGTCTCCTGGTCAATTAAAGGTTTGCTCTCACCGAGGCTTGCGGCGGACATACGACTGCGATCGATTCCTTGGGCCGAAAGCTCGTTCATGACGGTTTCGGCGCGGCGCTGTCCTAATCTTTGATTGTAGTCGTCGTTGCCGACTGTATCCGTGTGGCCTTCGATGACAACGGTCAAATCGGCCTTCTCTTTGAGTCTCTGTGCGGCCAAATAGACCTGACCCTTGCCAAGCTCGGTGAGGTCGGCGGAGTCAAAGCGAAAGGCGACGGCGGGGAAAATGATCTTTTCCACTTCGACAACTCTTGGAACCTCTTTGACAACGATCTTTTCTACCGGCACCTCAACGACCTTGATCGTTTCCGGAGGCGCCAACGGAGCGGGTGCTTGGGACTGCATTGTGGTTTGTTTGAGGGGAGTTTTTTTGGCTGGCCCATAGTCATGCCATGGCTGAGGTTCTGCCAATACCGGCGGGTGCGGATGGTGACCAAAAAAGGCTTCCTGAGGTTCCGTCGCGCTCACCATAAAGTGGAATGGCCGAAACACGATCCATTCCGCCAGCCAACCAACGGGATACATCAAGTATGCGGCAATTCTGAACGGATTCGATTGGCTATCGTCATACTCGTCCGGCGCCGCGAAAGACGGCTTGGCGCCGAATGTGGCGGCGCAGATCAGACCGATCACCAAGAATCGTGCTATCATAGCTAAATTCCTCCTTCTGGAGCTTGTGACAGATCAGTTTAGGTGCTGTGATTTTCTTTGTCAAACTTATCTTTTGCCGGGTTGTTTGTAAGTCAGGGGCGGTGGTTTATGAGAAGGGTCAATCTCTGCCTGTAACCATTCGGTTAGCGCGTTGCTGGCTAAATCAAATCGGGGGCTAACATGGGAGTGCTGGTCGAGAAAAAGGAACGGGTTGTAAGAATTACTTGGGAGCGTCCGCCCTTAAACGTTTTCGATGTCGCGCTACTGCGCGAACTGGAACACGTGATCGCGAACTGTGCGACCGAGCCCGGCGTCGATATCGTCGTGCTCCTAGGAGCGGGTGTGCGAGCGTTTTCCGCCGGCGTTGACATTCGAGATCATACAACGGAGAAGGCGCCAGAAATGCTCGATGTCGTCCACGGTGTCATTCGCAAGCTCTTAGCCCTGCCGCAGGTAACGATCGCGGCGGTTCGCGGTGTCTGTCTTGGCGGCGGCTGTGAGATCGCGAGCTCGTGTGATTTGATTGTCGCTTCTGACGAGAGTTCGTTTGGCACACCGGAGATTTTCGTTGGATGCTACCCACCCGTTGCTCTCGCGCGATTTTCTTCTTTGATCGGCTATCACCGCGCCGCCGAAATGATTCTCACCGGCCGCCGATTTTCGGCGCGGGAGGCACAAGCGATGGGTTTAATCAATCGCGCCTTTGGCGCGACTGAATTTGACGACGGCCTGAAAGCGCTTTTGGACGAGCTGCTTGACAAAAGTGGCGCGGTCCTGCGGATTACTCTTAAGGGCTTGCGGCAAATGTCGCTCGAAGATTTCAACCAAGCGCTAAAGCGTTCCGAAGACATTTATTGCCGCGAGCTGCTGCAGACCCAAGACGTCGCCGAAGGAGTCGCGGCGTTTCTCGAAAAACGACAACCGAAATGGCAGCACCGCTAAGCGCGGCTCGTGAAGATTTCCATCACAACGCTGAGGTTAACTCACACCGCCGGTTGGCGCGACGCGTTCTCTTGTCGTTCACGACAACAGGTATGCGACGCGGCATTGATAATCGGTTGGTTTTCAATCGGTCGCCTGTATGTTAGCTTCTAGCTACATGGCTGATTTCGAAGTGAAGATCGCGACAGAGCAGCACGAGATCGAGCAAGCGCAAAAACTCCGTTTTCAAGTTTTCAACCTCGAGCTCAACAAAGGGCTACAGAGTTCCTATGCCCATGGCTTGGACATCGATGAATTCGATCCCTTTTGTGAGCACCTGCTCGTGCGTGATCTTAAGAGCGGCGACGTCGTCGGCACCTATCGCTTGATGCGCGGGTCTCAAGCGCGCCAACATATCGGCTTTTATTCCGAGAAAGAATTTGACCTGTCCCAAATTAAATTGCTCGACGGCGAATTGATGGAGCTTGGCCGCTCCTGCGCGCGCAAAGATTTCCGCGATCGAGCGCTTATTCCGCTTATGTGGGACGCGATAGCCGAGCAGGTGAAAAAGCATCAGGTCAGATATCTATTCGGTTGCGGCAGTTTATATACAACAGCGGTCGGCGAAGTGAGTGCGATGTATTCCATGCTCAAGAGCAAGTACTACGCGCCGGATGCTTATCGCGTGTTCCCTGTCGACCCATGCACGTTCAATGGTTTGAGCGACGATGTGGCTATCTCCGACGAACAGGCCTTGTTCCAAAAATTACCGAGTCTGATCAAGGGCTATTTGCGCATTGGCGCGCTGGTTTGCGGCCCGCCTGCCTTAGACGCCGAATTCGGCACCGCCGATTTTTTCTTATTGCTGGATTTCGCTACGCTCAAGGACGCCTATCTCAAACGCCTCGGCCTTACGGATGTGACGGTGAACGATGCGCCTGCTTAAGTTAGCCGCCTTTCTTTCGCTCTGGGCGTTTTTCTTCGGCCTGGTGGCGACGGTTCATCTTTGGATCTCCATTCTGGTGCTTCCTAATCGCTGGAAGATCATCAGCCGGCTAAATCGCAATTTTACCTTATTGCTCCGACTGATTCTCAACATCAAAGTCATTGTGGCAGGGGACGAGGGCCAGATGGAACGGGGCGGTTACGTCATCATTGCCAACCATGTGAGCTACGTCGATGGAATCGTGCTTGGCAGCATCTTCCCGATCCTGTTCGTGTCCAAACGAGAGGTAAAAAGCTGGCCTATCGTTGGCCAGTGGAACATTCTCTGCGGTACGATCTTTATTAATCGGCAAAGGAAAGAAGAAGTGGGCTCGCTCGTCGAAGAGATGACGCGAAAGCTCAAGCAGGAAACGAACATTCTATTATTTCCGGAAGGCACCTCGACCAACGGTGAAAAGCTGTTGCCTTTCCAAACCGTGCCCCTGGCGGCACCGCTGCGCAGCCGCTCGATCATCGTTCCGACGACCGTCACCTACAAGAATATCGACGACGAGCCGGTTACCGCCGCCAATAGGGATTTAATTTATTGGTATGGCGATATGGACTTCGTATCGCATTTTTGGAAGCTCTTGGGGTTGCGCAGCGTCGAAGTGCTCGTCACTATACAACCGAAGATCGAGTGCTTCCAGTATGAAGATAGCTCGGCGGGTCGCAAAAAATTGGCCGAAGACTGCTACAACCAGGTCCTCGGCCGAATCGTTGAAAAAGAAACGGTTGACGAAGAAGACGAAGAAAGTTCCGGGGAGCCGCCTTCGAAGTTACTTTCCAGCTAACTGCTTTTTAATGTTGTCGACGAATTCCTTGAGCATGGCATCGGCTTTCTTGCGAATGATCGGCTGGCCAAATTCACCGATCTTGCCCAAGATATTGACATCGGTTTCGACCACCAACTCGGTCTGATCGGCGCTAAGCTCCTTTAGCGTCATACTGGTTTTGCCGTTGACGGCGCCGGCCGCCATGCGGTCCTTGGCTTCCGCTCGCAAGGCTGCTCGCCAGTCATTTTTATTTTGCTCTTCCAGGATAATCTTGCCTTGTAGATTGAGCTTGATCGGTCCCACCCGGACAACCAGCGTGCCTTGGTAAGTCGTGTCATCGATCTTGTTTACCGATTCAACTCCCGGCAGCGACTTAGCCACTTTGGGCACATCCATCAAAAAGTTCCAAAGCGGTTCACGGGCTACTGGGATCTGTGCAGTTTGGCTAAACTTCACCTTTTTCTACCCTTCTTCTTGCCGACCTTCTTCTTAGCCGGCTTCGGCGCGGGCTTGAGTTTCGCCTGCTGGCGGATATCGGCCAAAGCCTTTTCCAGAGCCCGTCGCACGAATACCGCGGCCATGTCTTTTTTATAAGCCGCGGACCCGCGAAAATCGCTTACCGGGTCTACCGCTTCTTTGGCCTTTTCGCCGGCTTCGGCGAACGCGTCTGCCCTAAGCGGCTGGCCGCGCAAGACGGCTTCAGCAGCGGTGGCGCGAATCGGCGTGACGCCGACGCTGCCAAGGGCAATGCGAACATCGGCAATATTCTTTTTCGTCTTATCGAGCGTCAACACTGCGGCAGCCGAAACGGTGGCATAATCGTCCGCAGTGCGGGGCAAGAATTTAATGTATGCAGCGCCGGTATTGGGAGCGACCTTGGGGACGAAGACTTCCGTGATGATTTCGTCCGGATTGAGTACGGTTTCGTAATAATCTTTGAAGAATTCATCCAGCGGAATCACGCGGCTGCCATTGGCTGATGCGGCTTTCACCGTCGCACCCAGGGCGATCAAGCTCGGAGGCGGATCCTGGTTCGGATCGGCATGGGCCAAGCCGCCGCCCACGGTCGCCATGTTGCGCACACGGAGCGTCGCTACGTGGTGATAGGTCTCCGCCAGCATGGGCAAACGGCGGCGCAGCAGCGGCGAGCTTTCTACCTCACGGTGCGTGGCGAGACCTCCGATACGTAAGCCACCGTCACTGACTTCGATGCCATTGAGACCGCGCACGGATCGCAGGCTAACCAGGCAGCTCGGTCGTACGAGGCGCTGCTTCATCATGATCACCAACGCGGTTCCGCCAGCGATGATCTTGGCGTCGCCGCCGTACTCTTTCAGCGTCGAATGTACTTCCTTAAGGTTTTTCGGAGTGCGGTATTCAAACGGTATCATGGCGGTGTCCTTATTTGGCGAATTGGTGCGCCTTCTCGATCGATTCGATGATCTTGTAGTAACCGGTGCAGCGGCACAGATTACCCATCATCCAGTCTTTGATTTCCTCTTCATTGGGCCTCGGATTTTCATTGAGTAGGGCCGTCGCTGCGACCACCTGACCCGGCGTGCAAATGCCGCACTGGAAACCGCCGTATTGGATGAAGCTCTTTTGCACTGGGTTCAGTTCGCCGTTTTTCGCCAGTCCTTCCACAGTGGTGATATCACGGCCTTCAACCATGACCGTCAGGGTCAAACAGGAGCTGATCATGTCACCGTCCATCAACACGGTGCAGGCGCCGCAAACGCCGACGCTGCAGCCTTCTTTCGTGCCGGTAAGTCCAAGATCGTAGCGCAAGCAGTCGATCAAAAGCCGATTGGTTGGAACGTCAACCTCGACCTTCTTGCCGTTGACGCGAAATTTGATCTTTTTGTCCATCGCTGTTCCTTTCTCGAGAATCTGTCGCGCGGAATTTTCAGTGAAGACCGGAAAAAACCCACTAGGGGTTTCTTATAGAAAGAAATTCCCGAAACTGCAAGCCGTTTTGTGCCAAATTCCGGCCGTATTTCCGATAAAGGAGCGCCCAAGTTGCCATTCTATATCTGGCGTTCGAGGAATTGGTCACCACCAGAATTGGTAGGCCGGATTTGAGCGAACGGATTAAAACTTGATTACGGTGCGGATACTTTTGCCTTCGTGCATGAGCTCGAACGCTTCGTTGATTCGTTCCAGCGGCAGCATGTGCGTGATCATAGGGTCGACCTTGATCCGACCGTTTAAGTATTTTTCGACATAGCCCGGCAGCTCGGAACGGCCCTTGACGCCGCCGAATGCGGTGCCGCGCCATACCCGTCCGGTGACCAGCTGAAACGGGCGCGTGCTGATCTCTTCGCCGGCGCCGGCGACGCCAATAATGATCGACTCACCCCAACCTTTGTGGCAACACTCGAGCGCCGCACGCATGGTCTTGACGTTGCCGATGCATTCGAACGAATAATCGACGCCGCCGTCGGTCATCTCGACGATGATTTCTTGTACCGGCCGGCCGTTTTGCTGCGGCACGATGAAGTCGGTGGCGCCCAAATTTTTCGCGATTTCAAACTTCGCATGATTGGTATCGATTGCGATTATCCGTTCGGCTTTGGCCATGACCAATCCCTGAATGACGCTGAGGCCGATGCCGCCGAGGCCGAACACGGCTGCAGTCGAGCCGGCTCTGACTTTTGCCGTATTGAAAACCGCGCCGATCCCGGTGGTGATGCCGCAGCCGAGTAGACAAACTTTTTCGAGTGGCGCGGTTGGGTTGATCTTTGCGACGGCAATCTCCGGCAGCACGGTGTACTCCGAAAACGTCGACGTGCCCATGTAGTGAAAGAGCGTTTTTCCGCCGACCGAAAAACGCGATGTGCCATCGGGCATGACGCCTCGTCCCTGGGTGACTCGGATGGCCCCGCAGAGATTGGTGCGCCCCGATTTGCAAAATTTGCATTCGCCGCATTCGGGAATATAAAGAGGAATGACGTGGTCGCCGGGTTTGACCGAAGCAACGCTTTCGCCGATCTCCACGACCGTAGCGCCACCTTCATGTCCCATAATTGCCGGAAACAGACCTTCAGGATCTTTGCCGGAGAGCGTATAAGCATCCGTGTGGCAAACGCCGGTGGCCGATATTTTCAGCAAGACTTCGCCCTTTTTCGGTCCCGCGACCTCGACTTCCTCGATGACTAAAGGCTGGCCGGATGCCCACGCAATCGCCGCGCGTGATTTCATGACGCCTCCTCTACTTCCGGAATTAACGAGACTCCAAACCCCAACGAGTTTAGCGATAACGCTCTGAGACTGTTCAAGTCTTAGCAAATAAGCTTGGATTTGAGAAATGACAGCGGCGCGCTGCGGGAGGAATTCAGCAAATAGAAAAACTGACAACAAACAAAGGGATAGTCGGTTTAAAACCTATACAAGACTCTAGGGCCGACGATGAAATAGGTGAAGCCTGCGGTCGAACCAGCAGCGAAGTTGCCGCCTTCGACATTGACTTCAATAGCGAGATTGGCAATCGGCTTGATGCCGACGCTGCCGGCGCCGCCGTGAAT
>DASXSW010000265.1:0-9952 GCA_036505755.1 Binatia bacterium
GCGTCGTAGAGCCCGAGTGCGATCAGATGTTGCAGTTCCTTGTAGGCATACGTGTCATCGACTTCAAAAAAATCGATGTTACGCGGCGCCTTAATACCCGCTTGATGGTAGGCCGCTTGAGCTGCGAGTCGGGCATATTCAGCATTACTCCAATGGCGCGATTCTATGGTCGGACTGTCACTGGCGAAGCCCGTACCTAAAATCCACGCGGGTTGGCTGCGAGCTTTGCTTGCCTTTGCTTCGTTTGCCAAGACGATAACCACGCAGCCGTCCGCGGTCTTGGCTAGCTCTGCTTTACGCAGCGGATAGGAAAGGTAAGGCGATGATTCGACGGTTGTTAGATTCGTCTCCAGAGGGTAGGCCGCTAACGGATTATGTCGGGCGTTGAGCCGGTTCTTGGTCACCACTTCGGCGCACTGTGACGCAGTGATGCCGGTTTGACTAAGAAACCGATTCATTTCCAAACCGGCTATGGCGTGCGGAGAAAAATCTAATGGCCGGTTGTAAACCGGGTCCAACGCATAGTCGAGCAGCCACTCGGGAGTCAAGATGTTGGAGGCTTTGCTATGGACCTCGGCGACGACGGTCTCCGCGATCCCGGCGCGAATTTGCATGAGCGCATCCGCGATACCGTGAAGCCCGTCCTGCGTCAGCGTGTGCATCGGCTTTTGCACGGCGCCGAGTTGGTCGGGCGTGTACTCGTCGAAAATCGATATGCCTTCGTTGAGGTCTTCGGCACAGGTGACAAAGGAGTCGATCTCGTCAAAGCGAATGCCGGCATCAGCGTAGGCTCTCTGAGCGGCTTCGAAAACGAGTTCTTTGAACGAACACCGTGGCGTCGTCGGCTGGAGTGGGGTAAAGCCGATGCCAATAATGGCGACCCGTTCCGACATGATGGGCCTGTCTTAGGCTACTTTTAACGAGGACGCGCCATTGCGCGGCTCTTTTGCGCGTGCTCTGAGCTCCCGCTTGAGCACCTTTCCGGCGGGATTCCGCGGTAGCGCATCGATAAACTCGACAAATCGCGGCGCTTTGTAAACTGCCATGCGCACGCGAGCATAATCGATCACCTCTTGTTCGCTAATTGACTGGCCTTGTTTCAAGACGACGAAAGCCTTGACGGCCTCACCGGAAGCGGGATCTGCGATTCCGACTACGCCAACCTCACTGAGACTCGGGTGCTGCAGCAAGACCTCTTCGACTTCGCGCGGCCAGACTTTAAAACCGGATAAATTGATCATATCTTTGGCCCGGTCGACGAGATAGAAGTAACCGTCGCTGTCCACCTTTCCAATGTCACCGGTTAGAAACCAGCCGTCACGGATGACTTCCGCTGTTTCCTCGGGTCGCCGAAAATAGCCCAACATCACGTTGGGTCCTTTGATAGCGATCTCGCCTTGCTCGTCCGGCGGCAGCGCGTGTCCTTCGGGATCCACGACCTTCATCTCCACATTTTCGATAGGGGTCCCGACGCTGCCCTCCCGATAGCAAACGTCGTGGTTATAACTGGCGAAAGGAGAGGTTTCTGTGAGGCCGTAGCCTTCATAGATAATTTGCCCAACTTGTTCTCTCCATTGACGGGCCACGGTTACCGGCATCGGCGCCGCCGCAGTGAAGCAATAGCGGACTTGGCGAAAGTGTTGTTCGATGTTTGGCGCCGCGAGCAAGCGCAGATAAACCGGCGGGACGCCAAAAAAGACCGAGACTCGGTTCGACTTTAGAGAATCGAGAATCTCATCGGGCTGGAATCGCTCATGAAGTACCAAGGTCGCGCCACAGTTGACTGATGCATTCATGATAAAATTTTGACCGAAGCAGTGAAAAAGCGGCAGGTAGCAGATGAGCCTGTCACTGGAAGACATTTGCGTATGAAGAACAGTCGCCGCGACGTTGGATCTGAGATTTCCGTGGGAAAGCAAAGCGCCTTTCGGTTTGCCCGTGGTCCCCGATGTGTAAAGGATGGCCGCACCTTCGTCTTGCGCTACCTCGGCCGCTGGGCCGGACGCTGCGGCAAGGGGTAATAGGCCATCGATTCCAATGATGCCGGCGCGCTCGGCGGCATCGATGCAGAGAATTTTTTTGAGTGAGGGAGTCTCGTTGACGTCCGGCACTTGATCAAGGAGCTGGCTGGAGGTGACCAGTATCTTCGCTTCGGAGTCATTGAGAATGAATTTCACTTCGTCACGCTTGAGCATGACATTCAGCGAGACCGCAATCGCGCCGAGGCCCACCACGGCATAGTACGAAATCACGAACTCAGGCCGGTTGGGGAGGAAGAGCGCCACACGTTCGCCCTTGTGTAAATTCGCGATTTCCTTCAGGGCTGAACTCAAGCGATAGGCTTGCTCATAAAGCTGCGCGTACGTGATACGATCGCTGCCAAATACGATGGCCTCCTTCTCGGGGTAACGATTTTTACTCCGTTCCAAGGCACTAAAGATGTTCATAAACTGCCCTCCAATTGGGGAATGGGGATCAGCCTTGTTCGAATCAATTCGGAAATCCGCGTGATATCAACGTCCAGCGGCCTGTCTTTCTCTAAAATGGGCACCTCCTTTCTAACAGTCTCAAAGATGGCTCGATTACCGATTCCCAAGTTGTTGCCGCCGCCCCGCAGGTCTATGGCCTGGCAAGTGGCCAGCAGTGAGATCGCGGCGGCATCTTGCGCCATTGCTGTCATATCCATCGCCGTGAGCGCCGCATGCGTGCCAAGACTGATCATGTCCTGATTGTATTGTTCAGTCGGCAACGTATGGATCATGCTCGGGTTGGCCAAGTGACGCATCGCGCAAACCAGACTCGTCAGACACAGCTGCATACCTTTAAAGCCTGACGACACTCCCGGGTTGCGCGATAGATTCGGAGGAAGCCCGTTGCTGAATCTATCATCGACGAGCATGGCCATGATCGCGTGAAGCCAATTGGCCAGGGTCGCCAGATCGATTTTCCAACTGTCGAGCGCGCGCGCAACATGGCCGCCGTAGAAGTTGCCTGTGTGGTAAACACGGCCCTCTAGCGGGTCGATGAGAGGATTGTCATTGACCGAGTTGATCTCGCGCTCCAAAACGAGGCGATGTGCGCGCAAAGCATCGAGCACGGGGCCGATTCCCTGAGGCGCACAGCGTAATGAATAGGGAGTCTGGATCGCTTCTTCGGAGCGGATCGTCTTTCCCTCGGCCGCGCTGCGAGTCTCGCCGATCTTGGCCCGAAGCTCATCGAGATTGGGGATATAACGGCTGTCGCGCAGCAGCTTGCGGCAGATCTCGGCCGCTTCCATCTGGCCTGGGTGATTCTTGGCCCGATGGATAACTTCTGAAAACGGGTCATCGGTGGCCTTTAGCGCCTCGACGGCTAAGCTCGCGCAGGCGAGCACAAGGGGGGCGAGATGGGCGCCGTCATGAATCACCAGAGCAGCGATGCCGGTCATCACGGTCGTGCCGTTGATCAGCGCCAAACCTTCTTTCGCCATGAGTTTGGAGCATTGCACCTTGGCGTTTTTCAGCGCTTCGGCGGCGGGGAGCTTTTTGCCCTGATAGAGAACTTCTCCTTCGCCCAGCAAGACGCGGCCGATATAAGCGGAGGGAATTAAATCCCCGCTGGCTCCCACGGAACCGTAACGGGGCACGACCGGCGTAATCCCGTGGTTCAGGAGATCGAGCATTCGTTCGATGATCTCCACTCTTACGCCAGAAAGCCCTTTGGCTAGAGCGTTCGCTCTCAGGAGCATGGCTGCGCGGACGGCGTCCTCGATGAGCGGCTGGCCAACACCGCAGGTGAGGCATCGGAGGAGATTTTCTTGATGGAAGGACAGATCATTTTGGGGAATGAGAAAGCGCACGTTGCCGCCGAATCCCGTGTTCACCCCATAGATGATCTCTCCGGCCGTTAGTTTCTTTTCTAACAACTGACGAGACGCGGAAATCTTATTTCGTACGTCGATGTTTGAAGTGAGTTCGACGCGGATATTTTGGCGGGCTACCGAAGCGACCTTCTCGATCGTCAGGCCATCTCCGCGGATTTCTATCAGAGAGGGATTGATGTTTATGAGACCCCCGTCACCTATGTTGATTATAGCATCGAACATTTAAAATGAAATAAAACACTTCGGGGGGATCGGGTAGAAACAAAAGGGGATTGAAACCAGGAGAGATGCCGACGCGTTAGGAGTCGCGACGCGATAAAGTGTGAGTTGCTGTGCCGTAGAAGCTTTCGGCTGCTTCCATCAGAGTTTCAGAAAGGGTGGGATGGGGATGCACAGAGTCGGCGAGGTCTCGCGCGGTGGCGGCCATCTCGACCGCAAGCACGCCTTCACTGATCAGCTCGCCGGCGCCGGCGCCAACGATGCCCACGCCCAGGATGCGCTCGCTATCGGGGTCAATGACGAGCTTGGTCAGGCCGTCGGGCCGGTCGAGTGTGAGCGCGCGGCCGGAGGCGCCCCACAAAAATTTGGCCACCTGGATCTCGATACCTTTTTGTTTCGCTTCGGTTTCCGTCAAACCGCACCAGGCGACCTCGGGGTGAGTGTAAACAACCGCCGGAATCACGATGTTTTCAAAGGCGCTCGGCTCTCCGAGCATCGCTTCTACAGCGATCTTGGCTTCTTTCGACGCTCGGTGCGCGAGTAAAGCGCCGCCGTTGACGTCGCCGATGGCGTAGATGTTCGGGTCTTCGGTCTGCTGCTGCGGGTTGCACTGAATGAAGCCCTTGTCGTCTTTGGTGACTTTCGTATTCTCAAGACCGAGATCGGCGTAATTGGGTGAACGGCCGACGCTGACGAGCACGCGGTCGTAAAGTTCTTCACGTGACTCTTTGTTCGCTTCCATGGTTACTTTGATTTGCTTGCCGGCAGTGGCCATCTTCAAAACTTTGGTATTGACGCGAATCTCCTTGAAGGCCTTTTGTGCGGCGCGCGCCACCGGACGAACCAGATCGGGGTCAATGCCCGTGAGAATCGAAGGCAACGCTTCGAGTACAACGACCTTACTGCCTAGGGCGGCGTACACCGTGCCGAGCTCCATGCCGATATAGCCCCCGCCGACGATCAGGAAATCCTGCGGGATGTCCGGCAGCTCCAAGGCTTCGGTTGAAGTCATGATCCGTTTGTTGCCGAGATCGAAAGCATTCGGCATTGCGGGTTTCGAGCCGACCGCGATGATCGCTTTCTGATAGCGAATGAATTTTTGGCCTTCGCTGGTCTCGACCCTGAGCGTCTGGGAGTCTTCGAAATGACCTCGACCGTGGACAACCTGTACGCCCCGGTGTTGAGCCAGGCCTCTGAGGCCTTGGCCAAGTTTTTCCAGAATCGCCTCTTTCCAGTTTCGTAGTCGATCAAGGTCGACTTTTGGCGACCCAAACACAATGCCGCGGTGCGCGGAGTCCGTCGCCTCACTGAGAATTTCAGTCGCGTGGAGCAGCGCCTTTGAGGGGATGCAGCCGACGTTGAGGCAGATCCCCCCCAACCGCCGATTTTGCTCAACGAGCGTGACCTTTTTCCCCTTATCGGCGGCGTAAAAGGCGGCCGTGTATCCGCCCGGTCCGGCGCCAAGTACTAAGATTTCCGTATTGGTCGGTTCCATAGATGAATTCTACCTTAGCAGCAGGTCAGTTTCTTCGAAGGATTCAAGACCGGCGATTATATCCTTTAAAAAGCGCACAGCGTCTGCGCCATCGAGGACACGATGGTCGTAGGCGAGACAAAGCGGCAGGATGGTTCTAACGGCTATCTTGCCGTCCAGCGCTACGGGTTTTGCCTTACCTTGACCGATGCCCAGGATCGCCACCTGTGGTGCGTAGATGATCGGCGTAAAATGGTCGCCACCGATGCTGCCTTGATTAGAGATCGTGAACGTGCCGCCCTGAAGCTCCTCAATGGAGACTTTTCGTTGTCGGGTCTTCTCCGTGAGTGCGTGAAGCTCCGTGGAGAGTTGAAGAAGATTCTTTTTGTCGACATCGTGTAGGATCGGCACGATCAGACCGCCTTCTGTGTCCACGGCGACGCCGATGTGGCAGTAATCTTTGAAGACGATTTCCGATGCAGCCTCATCGAGGCTCGAGTTCGCCCGCGGGTGCTTCTTGAGCATGCGACCGAGCAGCAGGAGCAGGAAAGAGGTTACGGTGAGATGCGCGCCCTTTTTCTCGTAAGCGGCTGCATGTTTTTTGCGCAATGCTAACAGGGCGCTGATGTCTGCGTCGGCAAACTGATTGATCTTGGGAACGGTCGTCCACGACTCAACCATGCGCCGGCTGACTGTCCGTCTTAGCGCGGACAATTTTTCCCGCCGCACCGGACCCCATTTGGCAAAATCCACGGCTTCGCTCGGCGCTGGACGACCTTCGTGAGGTATTGTCGCTACGGGCGCACCCTGAAATGCTATCTGTTGGAGTCGCTGTATGTAACCGCGTAGGTCAGCGAGAGTGATTCGCCCGCCGGCTTCGCTGCCTCTCACTCTCGTAAGATCGATATCGAGCTCGCGCGCGATCTTGCGAATTGACGGCGGCGCCGGCGGTGGCGCACCGCTTTTCGATTCGTAACGGTAGTCTTCAGTAGCCGCACTCGTAGTTGTACCTGCCGAGCGCGCTTGTTGAGAGGGAGTTGATGGCGACGGCGCCGTCGACGCGGAGTTCTGAGGTGACTTGGCGACGCTGGCGGAAGTAGCTGCAGCGGATCCGGTATCGATCGAGATCAGCGTTTGGCCTACCGTGACCTCCATGCCTTGCTTTACATGGATCTTGGTCACCACGCCCGAGCTTGGTGCGGGTATGGAGCCAACGGCCTTCTGAGTTTCCAGCTCCATGAAAGACTGATCTTTTTTGATCTCCTGTCCTTCGGTTACGAGAATGCTCACGACTGTGCCGGACTCTACACCTTCAGCGAGCTGCGGGAGTTTAACATCCATCGAAAAAATTGCGGAAGGTTTTCAGCGGATCAGAGATAAAACGGAAATGATTTTTCCGGATCGACGTCGAGTTTTTTTATGGCGTCTTCGACGGTTTGCGCCGGCAAAGAACCCTTCTGATAAAGAGCGTAAAGCGTCGCGATGGCTGTGACTTCGCCATCCACTTCGAAAAATCGTCTGAGATTCGCTCTCGTGTCACTGCGTCCGAAACCATCGGTGCCGAGAGTGGTTAAACCTCCCGGGACCCAGGCGGCGATTTGGTCGGGAACCATTTTCATGTAATCGGATACCGCGACAAACACGCCTTCCTCGTCCTGCAGCACGGATTCAAGATAGGATTTTTTCGGCGCCGATGTCGGATGAAGCATGTTCCAACGTTTCGTCCTGAGCGCTTCGCCGCGCAAGAGTTTATAACTGGTGGCGCTCCAAACATCGGCCGAGACGTCAAATTGCTCGGCGAGCATCTCCTGAGCGCGCAGCGCCTCGCGCAGCAGCGGACCGCTGCCGAAAATATGCGCCTTAAACTTCTTTCCTTTGGACGCCGCCTTCAGCTTGTACAGTCCTTTGAGAATTCCCTCTTCGGCGCCATGCGGCATTTCCGGCATTTGATAGTTCTCGTTGTAGAGTGTCAGATAATAAAAATACTCTTCCCCTTCAGCATAAAGACGGCGCAGGCCGTCTCTAACAATCACGGCGATTTCATAGGCAAAGCCGGCGTCGTATGTCAGCAGAGTTGGAATCGTGCTGGCTAAAAGATGGCTATGGCCGTCTTGATGCTGTAGTCCCTCGCCGTTGAGCGTGGTGCGTCCGGCGGTTGCGCCGAGGAGAAATCCTTTGCTTTTGCTGTCTGCCGCCGCCCAGATCAAGTCGCCGATCCGTTGAAACCCGAACATCGAGTAGTAAAAATAAAAGGGAATCAGATTGACTTCCAAGTTCGCGTAAGCCGTGCCGGCGGCGATGAAAGATGACATGGAACCGGCTTCCGTTATGCCCTCCTCGAGTATCTGGCCGTCCTTCGTCTCGTTGTAATAGAGCAGCGTCTCGCGATCGACCGGTTCGTAGAGTTGTCCCTTCGACGAGTAAATGCCGATCTGCCGAAACAACGAGTCCATGCCAAATGTTCTCGCTTCGTCTGGAATAATCGGCACGATGCATTTGCCGATTTCATCGTGACGCAAGAGTTTGGTTAACAGCCGCACGGTCGCCATGGTGGTCGACATCGCGTGCTCGCCTGAACCTTTGAGGAATTCGGCGTAGTCCGCCGCGTCGGGAAGCCTGAGCGGTTTTGCTCGGACTTTTCTCGCCGGAACGAAGCCGCCGAGTTGTTTGCGCCGTTCGAGCAGGTATTGGGTCTCTGGGCTATCAAGTGGCGGACGGTAAAAAGGAGTTTCGACCACTTCTTCATCGGGCAGCGGGATGTCAAAGCGGGTGCGGAACTCGCGCAGCTCGCGCTCGTTGAGTTTCTTTTGCTGATGGGTGATGTTTCGCCCCTCGCCGGCTTCGCCTAAACCATAACCTTTCACGGTTTTTGCGAGGATAACCGTCGGTGATCCTTTATGTTCGACGGCGGCCTTGTAAGCGGTGTAAACTTTTTTCGGATCGTGGCCACCGCGCAACAGCTTGCGTATGTCGTCATCGGTCAGATGGTTGACCATTTCCAGCAGCTCGGGATACTTGCCAAAGAAGTTTTTGCGCGTGTAGCTGCCGGGCTCGACGGTATATTTCTGATATTCACCGTCGACGGCTTCCTCCATGCGCTTCACCAATAGACCCTTATCGTCCGCTGCCAAGAGGGGATCCCAATCGGAACCCCAGACAACTTTGATAACGTTCCAGCCAGCGCCACGAAAAAGCGCCTCGAGCTCTTGAATGATCTTGCCGTTGCCGCGCACCGGGCCGTCGAGCCGCTGCAAGTAACAGTTAACTACCCAAATGAGATTATCGAGGTTTTCACGCGACGCGAGCGTCAAGGCGCCTGAAGCCTCCGGCTCATCCATTTCGCCGTCACCGGGGAAACACCATATCCGCGGCTCCTCGCCGGTGAGCAAGCCCCGACTCTTGAGATAGCGAACGAAGCGAGCCTGGTAAATCGACATAATCGGCGCCAACCCCATGGAAACCGTCGGGAACTGCCAAAAATCAGGCATCAAATAGGGATGCGGATACGACGAGAGGCCGCCGACCGGAGATAACTCTTGACGAAAGTGATGAAGCTTGGGCGCGTTGATGCGCCACTCGACGTAGGCGCGCGAGTACATGCCCGGCGACGCATGGCCTTGAAAGTAAATCATATCGTCGTGGTCATTTTCTCCGCCGCCGCGAAAGAAGTGATTGAAGGCGACTTCATAAAGCGTCGCGGCTGAGGCGTAGGTAGAAATATGACCGCCGATATCGGGATGGAGACGATTGGCCTTGACGACCATCGCCATCGCGTTCCAACGGATATAACTCTTTATCCGCCGTTCGATTTCGCGGTTGCCCGGGTAAATCGGCTCATTTTCCGGTGGAATGGTGTTAATGTACGGAGTGTTAACCAAAAGGGGAATTTTGAGCCCTGATTCTCGTAATCGATCGCTCAGTTCTCCGAGCAGCAGCCCAGCTTGTTCCGATTGCTCGTTCTTTAAAATATATTCGAGGATATGCTCCAGCGATGTGATCCATTTATTACGGTCCTTTTGGCCGCCTTTGCCGTTCTCGCGGTCGCCAGTTAGCCAGGTTCCGTTGACGAGATCTTTCTTTTCGGGCTCCATCCGCGCTCCTTGCATCGTAAGCAGACAACAAAATACAAGCAAAATCAACTGAAATTAATGAAATATCTTGATCTGACCTTCGCTAACCCAGCGACAAATCTCGCTTGCGACGAGGCGTTGTTGGAACTCCATGAAAGTGAAAAAACCGATGACGCGCTGCTGCGAGTCTGGGAGTCGCGCGATCATTTCATCGTCCTCGGCCATTCAAACCGATTGCATTCCGAAGTCAAATTTTCGGCGTGCCAGAGGGATCAAATACCCATTTTGCGCCGAGTGAGCGGCGGCGGAGCGGTAATGCAGGGCCCC
>DASXSW010000266.1:0-8183 GCA_036505755.1 Binatia bacterium
GGCATTACCGCATCCGGCTCCTGCCTCAGGTTATAACGCCAAAGCGATCCCAGGGATAAGGATGACAGATCCGAATCTGCGGAAGCCATCGAGCAACATGGCGCTTCATCCTAGTCCATGGCAAGTGAGTTCTCTGACTGCGCCGTTTAAGCACGCGCGACCAGATCCAGCTCACTGCCAGTCGAAAGTTACTGACCGAGACCGCATTCATGGGCACAGCGTAGTACCGCATGTGGCCAGCAACCACCGAGCGCAGATACCTTCCCATCTCTGGAATGGACTGGTGCATGCGCTGCCGAAGTTCTTCTTTGATCTCCTTCAGCTTCGTCTGCCATCGCCTGCGCATCGTCTGCCTCAGCACCATAAACTTTCCGTTGCGCGTCTTACCACAGCTGTGGGTGAACCCAAGAAAGTTGAAGGTATCGGGCTTTCCCTCTCCTCGCCTGCGCCGCTCTTGCTCCGCATATCTCCCAAACTCAATCAGGCGCGTCTTCTCCGCATGTACTTCCAGTCCAAATCGGCCCAGCCGATCCCGAAGCTCGCTCAAAAACCGCTCTGCATCTTCCCGTCGCTCAAACCCAACGACAAAGTCGTCAGCAAACCGCACCACAACCACATCCCCACGCGCTTTGATCCTTCGCCATTGTTGGACCCACAAGTCCAACGCATAGTGCAAGTAGATGTTAGCCAAGAGCGGACTGATACTTCCCCCTTGAACCGTCCCCACCTCAGTTTGCATTCGCTTGCCATCTTCCAATACTCCGGCCCTGAGCCACTTCTGAATCAGCCGCACCACGCGCCGATCCGCTACCCGGTGCTCGATGAACTTCACCAGCCAGCTGTGCTCGAGGTTGTCAAAGAAACCCCGGATGTCACAGTCGAGCACCCAGTTCACTTTGCTCCTCATGATCCCAAGCGTAAGCGCATCCAACGCCTGATGCGGGCTTCTATTGGGTCGAAACCCATACGAGAACCCCACAAAGTCCTCCTCGTAGAGCGCATTAAGCACCTCCACGGTGGCGCGCTGGACAATCTTATCTTCCAGCACCGGCACTCCGAGCGGCCGAAGCTCACCCGGCTTGCCCACCTTGGCAATGTACGCCCTACGCACCGGCTTGGCTCGATACGCACCACGCCTAAGCCGCTCGGAGAGAGCCTCAAGATTGCTTTGCAAGTTCTCTCCGTACTGCCGCCACGTCTCGCCGTCGATCCCTGGAGCAGCCTCCCGCCGAAGCGCGAAGTATGCTGTGCTCAGTCGCTCTACGTCATAGACGTGGTGCAGGAGCGCCGTAAACCGCTGTCGCTTATCCCTCCTCGCTGCCTGACGTATCCGCTCAAGCGCGCTCGGCATGCCTTGCCGGCTCTGGGTCCGGGACATGTTACGCCCAAGCAAATTCCCCTTGCCAGCCCCCTTCCCTCCACCACCTCCTTGGCCTCAGGCTCGGCCTCGTTCGGCGGCTTCGCAGGTTCTATGGAGCTGTCCGACTTCCTGTGCCTGTGCATCATCGGCGTGCGTCCTTAGACTTCCCGATGCGTCCGCCCTCTGGCGGAAGACACAGGATCTCCCGGTTCCCGCTCAAGGTGCTTACGTACATGCACAGGGTCTTAGACCGCGCGGAGTCCAAAAGCGTCTCGCGATATCGACGCCCCCAGTTTTGCCTTCCGACTATTTCGACAGCGTCGGCACCCCGGAGTGGCCACCGCTTGCGCGGTGGGGTTTCAATTTCACGGCTCAATACCTGGCCTATACGTACCCCTGTCAACGCTTCACCTGCGCCCTTGCGGACGCCGATGCATGACTCGGAGCCGGTGCGGATTGCTAATCCTTCACCGTATGAAACTTTCATTCACAACACCTTGCCGGTTTTTACCGGCGCACCGAAATCCGAAACGAGCCTTGTTTAGGACATTGTATTTGGATTATTTGAGTTTGTTTCGAGCTTCGGATTTCGTGCTTGGAATTTGTAAACTGAATCCTTGGCGTTCTTTACGCCCGTCGCGCGGTCAACTTTTTATGGAAAACGAGCGATTACGCCGGTGTCTGTGCGTTCGCGCGCTCTTGTAGCACCTGTTCCAGGGCGGTGAGCAGATGAGACGCTGAGAGAGATATATCTTTTCGATAGTTCCCATCGCGCAAGCCGATCATTTTGGCTTTCTCACAGACCGCCGAAAGGTCGGCGCCGGAAAGGCCTTCAGTGCGCTCGGCAACGGTTTCGATCGCTTGCTCCAGTTTTTGTTTTTCAGCAACGCCGGACAAAAGCACGGTTAGAATTTCCGTCCTTCCTTCCAGGTCAGGCAAACCGACGTAGATCTCCAATCCCAACCTGCCGGGCCGGAGTAAAGCCGGGTCGAGAAGATCGCGCCGGTTGGTCGCGGCAAGAACGATCACCTGGCTCGCCGCGCGCAGGCCATCCATCTCGGCAAGCAGTTGATTGACCACCCGTTCTGTTGTTGCGTTGGCAGCCTCCCCGCGGCGCTTCGGGGCGATCGCATCGATCTGGTCGAAAAGAATTACGGTAGGTTGGACTTGCCGCGCCATCTGAAAAACATCGCGAATCGTTTGTTCAGATTCGCCCAGCCACATGCTGAAGATTTCCGGGCCGTTGACCGGGATAAAATTGGCGCCGCATTCATTCGCCAGCGCCTTGGCCAGCATGGTCTTGCCGGTCCCGGGCGGACCGTAGAGCAAAATACCCGTCGAACGGCGCAGCCCGAGTCGCGCAAAGGCATCCGGATAGATCAAAGGCGTCTCCACCGCTTCGCGCAGCTGCTCGATCGCGCTTTTCATTCCGCCGATATCTTTCCAACTGACATCCGGCGTCACCCAAAGGGTTTCCCGAAGCGCGGACGGCGAGGTTTTATCCAGCGCGCCAATGAAATCTTCTTTCTTGACGACGATCTGTTCAAGACCCTCTGTGCCGCGCAGGGTCGCGAAGCCCGGACCGGCCGAATTCCGCAGCGCGTTCAACCCCGCCTGCCGCACCAACTCCATCAAGTCTGCGCCTACGTAACCATGCGTTCGGCGCGCCACCTCAGGCAAAAAAGCGATGGCCTCTTCGTCCATCGGCACTCGGCGGGTATGGATGTTGAGAATTTCGAATCTGCCCTCGGCATTCGGCGGGGCAATGAAAATTTCGCGATCGAAACGTCCCGGCCGACGCAACGCCGGATCGACGGAATCCACGCGGTTGGTGGTGCCGATGACGACGACGTCTTCCATGCTGATGAGACCGTCAAGCAACGAAATCAGCTGGGTGCCCATGCGGACATCGGCCTGCGAGCCGCTCTCGCCGCGGCGCGGCGCGATCGCGTCCAGTTCGTCCATCATCACGATCGACGGGCTATGCTCCATCGCTTCTTCGAAGACACGGCGCAGATTGGCCTCGGTGCCGCCATGCACCGAGCTCACCAACTCGGGACCATTGACGTAGAGAAAGTGCGCGCCGATCTCGTTGGCAATCGCTTTTGCCAAGTATGTTTTGCCGACCCCTGGGGGTCCGTAAAATAGAATGCCGCGCGGCGCTTCGATCCCTAGGTGTTCGTAGACCTGGGGAAATTGAATCGGACACTCCACCAGCTCGCGGATGGTCTCGATTTCCGTGGATAGCCCGCCGACGTCGTCGAAGGTCACCATGTTCGCGGCGACGCCGGCGCGGAGCGCGCTGGTGCGCAAAACCACCCGCGTATTTTCCCCCACCAACGAGCGATCAGGCTCGGCAGAGATGACGCGGAATATGATGTTGCGGGGAAATTCAAAGAGCTTCACCGAGAGTACCATGCCGCTGCATGTCAGCTGCTTTTCCTCGACAAAGCGTGTCTGGAGCTCTCGCTCCAACGCGGTTAAGTTTCCGCTCAAAGGCGCCATCGGCTCCAAAACCAAGCGTTTGGCTTCTTCGATCTTTACCGGTTTGACCGTTATTCTTTCGCGCAGATCCGGTTTTAGGAATTGAATCTGAAAACGATCCAAACGCACGCACCGACGCCCCTCATCCTGTGATCGAGCGGCCACGCGCGCCAGTAGCCGGCGCGCTCGCTTCGTCGTCAATTCCACGACGCTACCGTCCGCGATGCCTGTTTCGGCCAGAATCTGCGGGTCGACAAAGGCGATATTACGGCCGCTCTCAGCGCTCGGTAGCCGCTCAACCGGCAACTGCAACATTTAACTGTTCTCCATGCCTATCAAATTTCGAATCTCGCCCCCTCCTTCATCCTCCCCCGCGATGCGGGGGAGGAAAGAGGTGGGGGTCACGAGCTCTTCCAGTTGGAGGCGTCGCTGATATGTTCGATGCCGCCGAGAAATTCATGGGCGAGTTGGCGCGACCAGGTGGAGACGAGACACGCCGGTGCGCTACCATCGTTGAAATGCTGATGCGCGGTCATCGGCGGAATGCAAATGACGTCGCCGGCTTCCCACGGATACTTTGTTTGCTCGTGCACGTCGTAGCCTTTCCCTTCCTGCACGAAAATCATTTCCTCGAAGATATGCCGGTGCTTGCCGGTATGCCCGGCGGGCTCGATTTCCATTGTCATCAAATCCAAAGCGCGGGCTGCGACTTCGGTCCAGAGGCTAATATAGAATTTTAGCCGGCCCTGGCGCGTATTTTCCCAAGCCGTGTCATTCCCTTTGATCACGCGAGGGCCGGTCTTCTCGACCGCATTCTCCTCCACCAGGCGCTTGAGAAACCAATCGTACTTGGTATTTCCCGGTCCAGTTTGTTGCACGCCGCGCCGCGCCGAGAAAACGGCTTCACGCTTGCCATCCGCGCCTTTGCGCACTTCCAGGTCTTCTTCTAATCCCAAAATGCCCCGCGGCACGCGAAAGCCGACCGGCTGCCCCGACGAATCTTTGATCGGCTCGGTTCCTTCTGGAATGCTTTTGAAATCAAACTGCTCCTGCCAGAGTAGTCCCAACACATGCCAGAGTCGCACCTGCGGCAACCACGCGCGAAAGCCGGTTTTGGCCTCAGCGACGAACTCTTGCGTAGTGTAAGGCGGAATGACTACCAGGTCATTGGCGGTAAAAGCGTGGCTCTGACCGTCTTGAACACAGATCCCGCTGCCTTCAAGAATGTAAGCGATCATCGAGGGAATCAGACGAATTTTTTCCGTCCGGTCGCCCGCTTTGACATCGAGAAAGCTGCTCGTCAAAGCGCTCAACGGCGCGACGGTATAGCGCTCGAAGACGCGCAAGTCGCCCAAGATGTGGCCGCCTTTGGCAAACATCGGCGGTTTCACCACACGGGGCAAAAGCTCCATGCGCTCCCGCTCGAGCTTCTGCTTGATAAAGCGCCCCTCATAATCGTAGTAGAGCTTCGGATCAACTTCTTGTTCGCGCAATCCTTCGCGAACGCGTTCTTTTTCTGCCATGACTGGTTAGCTTCCTTCCTCGCTGTATTCCGGCGCGTCTTCGATTTGTTCTATGCCCCCGAGGCCGAGGTCGGTGCACGTGCTCGGCATGGAGCTCATTAACAGGACTGGGTTTTCCCGATCGGCGTTGAAATGTTGATGTTCGACCATCGCTGGAATATTGATCAAATCTCCCTTTTGCCAGTTCCAGCGTTCGCCGTCGTGAATATCATATCCACTGCCATTGATGATGAAGATTTGCTCTTCGGCCATGTGACGGTGCGTTCCAGAACGGCTCCCGGGCGGGATTTCTTGAAGGTACAGCCAAACCCTCCTGGCAGAACAATCAACGTGCGGATGGGTGTACCATTTTAAGCGTCCCTGGCGGGTCCATTCCCAGGGCTGTTCTTCATAGCGAATCACATGGGTGATCGTCTTGCAGAATTTGACTTCTTCGCCCAGCAACTTGAGATACCGATCGTAGGTATTTCCAACGGCCCCGCTCCATTCTTTCGTTTCCAAGCGGGCGCGGAATACCCCTTCGACATCCGGGGACGGACCCAGGTAAACGTCGATGTCCTCCGTGATGCCTAAAATGCCTTTCTTGATGCGATAGCCGATCAATTTTTTTTCACTGTCGTAAAGCGGCTCGGTACCGTCTGGAAAATCGGGCTTGTCGGCAAACTTGATCTGCTCGCGGTGCAAGAGACCGAGCGCATGGATCATTCTCGATTGCGGCACATAGATCTGACAACCGACGTCGCGGTCGCCGCCATGCTGATGAATCGTGTAGGGCGGGACTACCAGCAAATCGTAAACCTCGAAATTGTAGGTCTCCCCGTCGTTCCATTCCCACCCCTTACCGGCAGTGCAGAAAAGGGTCGGCGCGCTGATATGACGGTGCGCCCCGCGCACCGGCGCGTTGGCCGGAACGTCGGAAAAATGACAAGTCAAAATATGCAGCGGTCCGCGGTTCAAAATGTCATAGCAGATGAGGTCGCCTGTCTGATGCGGACTGCTATGGCCGTTCATCGTTGCTTTAGGCGGGAGCGGCTTGAGCACATGCGGCAGACTGTTGACGAAAACCTCCTCCCGCTGCTGATGCACGAACCGCTTCAACCGGTCGGAGTGTGTAAGTTCTTCGCTAATTTCCCAGGGTGTTAAGCTGGCCATTCAGTACCTCGTACCTAGTTAAAAAGAAAGTCGAGGATGGAGAATCGAGGATAGAGGATCGATAATCAGGGTCAGTCGCGGTTCCGAATTTCGTCCTCCATCCTCCATCTTCGATCCTCGACCGTGCATTTCTATACCTCACTCCGCGCTAAACTCCGGCGCGTCTTCGATCTGCTCGATTCCGCCGACGCCCAGATTGATGTATGTCGCGGGCATGGCGTTGAGCAGCAGCGCCCGGTCAGCGCCCGAGTTAAAGTGCTGGTGCTCGGTCATTCCGGGAATGCAAATCAGATCGCCCTGTTCCCAATTCCAGCGCTCACCGTCGTGGATATCGTAACCTTTTCCCTCGAGCACCAGGACAAGCTCTTCGGAGACATGACGATGGCGCCCCGACCGGCTGCCTGGCGGTATCTCGTGAAAGTAGATGTATTTGCGTTTGGTCGCGATCACCATTTCGGGATGAATCAGCCATTTGATCCGCCCTTGGCGCGTCCACTGCCAGGGCTCTTGTTTTTCCAGTACGACGTGCGGCGCATGACGGCACAGATCGGCCTCTTCGTGCATGAGTTTCATGTAGCGATCGTAGGTATTCTCAACCGATCCGTTCCAGTTTCCGGCCGTGCGGCGCGCCTGAAAACTTGCTTCGCGGTTCGGCTCCGGCCCGAGGATCACCTCGATATCCTTGGCGATCCCCAACACGCCCTTCTTGATACGATAACCGATCAGATTGCCCTCACTGTCGTTGATCGGCTCGGTTCCCTGGGGGAACGTCGGTTTCTCGTTCAGTTTGTGTTGTTCGCGCCAGATCAAGCCCAAGACATGGTGAATGCGGCCATCTTCGGGAACGAAAATCGTGCACCCGATGTCCTTGTCGCCGCCATGCTGGTGAATTGTGTAAGGAGGCACGGTCAGGATATCGTAACTTTCAAAATTGTAAGTCTCGCCGTCGTTCCATTCCCAGCCTTTTCCGGTAAGACAGAATAAGGAAGGGGCGCCGATATGCCGATGCGCGCCGCGCACTGGCGCCTGCGGCGCCACGCGAGTGAAATGGCTGGTCATGCAGTAAAGCGGCCCCCGAGTGAGCATGTCATAAGAAATGTGATCGCCGGTCTGATGCGGGCTGTCCATGCCCATGACGGTGGGCTGCATGGGCAGCTGTTTGAGTACATGAGGCAACGAACCTGCTTTGGTGTCTTCTTGCCGCTGGTAGACAAACCGCTTCATTTGATCCGGAACGTCCTGCACTTCGCGCCACGGCTCTAGCATGGATCAATAAATCCTCCGCTTTGTCTTTTTATCTCCCATCGATAACACACCTGAGACCCGGCGTACAAACGCACAAGCCGGTGTCTCAGTTGATGTAACAGCGTGAGCGTTGCGAATTAGATGCGACGGAAATTCTATTTCACCGAGGAGCACCCAGGACAAAAAGGAGACGTAGGATGCGGTGAGTCTGCGAACCGCATCGAACGAGTCCCAAACCGATGCGGTTCCCGTTGGTCACCGCATCTTACAACCTACACCCCGAACCCCTACCAATTTTCGAAGGAGAGCACGAAGGACACGAAGAAATGTAGGGGCGACCGGCCGGTCGCACCTATAGACGCTGCGTCGAAAACGGTGAGGCGTTCCTCGCCCCTAGCGCCTTACTTTTTTTACCGGTA
>DASXSW010000267.1:0-22498 GCA_036505755.1 Binatia bacterium
CTCAGGACGAATCATCGTCCGTCGTCTTCGGCATGCCCAGAGAGGCTATCGACCGGGGTGGTGTGGATAGAGTAGCGGGGCTGCCGCGGATCGCTCACGAGATCATGAATGCAGAATTCCAGAAGCAAAGTGGTGTCAGCGGACAAAGATAACCAGACTGATGAAAACTCGCATAGGTAAAGCGTTTTTTTGATAAACTGAACTTGAGAAGGAGGATATTGTCGTGAGCGACAGCAAAAAAGTGAGTGTTTTGGCGGTGGATGACTCTCGAGCCATGCTCGCCATGATCTCAGCCCAATTGAAAGGGAGCAGTTTTGAGATCGTGGGAACCGCCAATAGCGGACCAGAGGCCATTGAAAAATATAAGCAGCTCAAACCTCAACTCGTTCTGCTCGATATCGTTATGCCGGAGGTAACCGGCATCGATACTCTTCAGCAGCTCCTGGAAACAGACACCGGTGCCTGCGTGGTCATGTTGAGTTCAGCCGGTACCGAGGACACTATACGGGATTGCTTGAAAAAAGGCGCCAAGAGCTTTTTACAAAAGCCGATACAGAAAGACGGTATGTTGAGCACTCTAAGAAACGTCTGTCAGACCGCCGGGGTCGAACTATGAACACAAGATTTTTTGGACAATACTTGCTGGAAAAAGGCCGCATTACTTCCCAGCAACTGCTCGATGCGCTGGAACGCCAAAAGGAGATCACAACGCCGATCGGCTCGATGGCTCTCGAACAGGGTTGCCTCACGGCGGAACAAGTCAAAAGAATTCTCGAGCAGCAAAGGAAAAAACAGCGGAGCTTGGGCGAGCTGGCTTGCGAGATGGGCTTTCTCAGTCAAACACAACTAGACAGCCTGGCGAAAAAACAGGATGCCAATCATCGATTACGCTTAGCCGAAGCGTTGCTCTCCAGAGGATATATTAATCCCGAGACACTGGAAAAAGAGCTCAAGGAATATAACAAGGAATCGGAACGGGTTACGTCGGAAATCTCAACAACTTTCAGCACCCTAGCCCACAAGAAAATCGTCAAGACCTTCACTGACTTGATGCTCATGATGTTTACCCAGTTTGGCAAGCAAGACATCATTATCGAGCGCTGCGAAACTGGCAAAGAAAAGGTGCGGTTGTTTCGTTGGGTTATCTCGCAGAAGATCGCGGGACAGGACGTCGAATTCAATTGCTTACTCTCCGTCCCGCCGAAACTCCTGTTGCAAATGGCATCGACCATGTTGGATGAACACATCAGCACAGCGGATGAGCTGGCCTTAGATGCAACCAAGGAGTTTGTGAATATCGCCAATGGAACAGCTTGCGCCAAGCTTTCGGAAGACGGCGTCGATCTAACACTTATGCCGCCCGAAGTTTATGAAACGACCACCACTCCCTACCCGATCAATGCAAAGGATGTGGTTTGCGTCCACCTCGCGTCCCCCGATTCAAAACTGGAAGTAGCTTTCGAGTTCTAAATTGCGATCGGAGGGCCCATAAGGCCTTCCGACTTCCCATTCCAACAATCACAGCCCGCGCAAGCCAAAGCTCTCGTCACATTCGCTGCGGTTCCCGCCTCGGCATGATTGCCGGGCGGGCCGTGCCGATAACTTTCCGCAGCGATGGAGGAGAAATGAGGCTCCGTGTCTAGCGATCATCAGGAATGATAATGCCGCGATTACTAGATTGACCGCGTAGCATTTATGCCGGCAGCTCTTTTTCGTTGCGGGCAGTGTTCGACGGGCAGAGCTCACCGACGACGCACTTTTCGCATGCCGGCCCGCGGGCGTAGCAAACGCGCCGGCCATGTAGAATCAGGCGATGAGAAAAGCTCGTCCACTCACTCGGAGGCAAAATTCGACTGAGATCCTTCTCGATTTTCGTCGGGTCGTGTTGTCGAGTTAGGCCGAGCCGGCGCGAGAGTCGCTTACAGTGGGTGTCAACGGCAATCCCGGGAGTCTCGAAGGCATGACCAAGAATCACGTTAGCGGTTTTTCTCCCCACGCCAGCCAGACGAGTTAACTGCTCCATCGTTGCGGGCACTTTATCGTCGAATTCCTCAACCAATTGGCGCGCGCAACGTTGCAACGACTTTGCCTTCGCCCGATAGAGGCCAAGAGATCGAATTAGAGGTTCGATTTCCGCAGTTGACGCGCAACTTAATGAAGCGGCATCGGGAAAACGACGGAACAGCGCCGGCGTGACCTTATTTACCGCGGCATCCGTGCATTGAGCCGAGAGAATCACTGCGACTAAAAGTTCGAAGGTGTTTCGGTGAATCAGCGGACACTCGACTTCCGGGTATGCTTGCGCTAGCCGCGCCGTGATGGCTCCGGCTCGAGCGACTTTTTCCTGAAGCGTTTCTCTTTTCTGGCGTCGAGCTTTTGTCGACTGAGCTGATCGCGAATGCTGTAGATTAGTAGTTCCGAAACCGGACATGAAAGGCACTCTTTCCTGCATAAACCGCGCGTTTTCCCAGCTCTTCTTCGATTCGGAGTAGCTGATTATATTTCGCCGTGCGCTCGCCGCGGCACGGCGCTCCAGTCTTGATTTGTCCCGCCTTAGTCGCTACCGCGAGATCGGCAATGGTCACGTCTTCGGTTTCACCCGACCGATGCGAGATGACGGTGGTGTAGCCCGATTCCTTGGCCAAGTTCATGGTCTGCAATGTCTCTGTCAGACTGCCGACCTGGTTGACCTTGACGAGAATCGAGTTGGCGACTCCGGAATCAATGCCTCGCTTAAGTCGATCACTGTTGGTGACAAACAGATCATCGCCTACCAGCTGGATCTTTTCTCCCAACGTCTGGGTGACCATGCGCCATCCTTCCCAGTCGTCCTCTGCGAAACCATCCTCGATGGAGATAATCGGATACTGGTGCACCCAATCTTCATATAAACGGATCATCTCATCGCGAGTCCGGTTGAGTCCGTCAGATTTTTTGAAAACATACCGGCCGTCGTCGTAGAATTCACTCGAGGCAATGTCGAGGGCGACTGCGACTTGAGACCCCACCTTATAGCCCGACTGTTGGATCGCTTCCAGCAAGAGTTCGATGGCTTCGGCATTGCTCTTCACTCGCGGAGCGAAGCCGCCTTCGTCGCCAACGCTGGTCGACAGCGAGCGATCATGGAGGACCTTTTTCAACGTCTGAAAAACTTCCGCGGCGGCGCGCAAGGCTTCGGCAAAGGTCCTCATGCCGTGAGGAACAATCATGAATTCCTGGACATCGACGTTATTGTCGGCGTGGGCACCCCCATTCACAACATTGAGCATGGGTACGGGCAGTGTTTTTGCGGCGGGACCCCCGAGATAGCGATAAAGCGAAAGTCCTTGCGCCCGCGCTTGCGCATGGGCCACAGCTAATGAAACACCAAGAATGGCATTGGCGCCCAGGTTTTCCTTGTTGGGCGAGCCATCGAGTTGCAGCATTATATCGTCAATTGCCGCCTGCTCGCGCGCTTCTTTGCCGCGGAGCCGCGGCGCGATCTTTTGGTTGACGTGCGCGACCGCACGCGCCACGCCTTTGCCGAGAAACCGTTTGCCGCCGTCCCGCAACTCTACAGCTTCATGAACCCCGGTGGAGGCCCCGGAAGGCACCGTCGCCCGTCCGATCACCCCTTTCTTTAGAGTCACCTCAACTTCCACCGTCGGTTGTCCCCGCGAATCGAGCACCTCACGCGCGTGCACCCGTTGAATTTTCATCGCCGACCTCCGAGACAAATTAACCAACAAGACAAAAGCATAAAATATGTTATATTGCTACGTGTTCTGATCATGGCGCTACAACTACGCTTGCCTCGAAGCTGGCCGGTATACCTATTCGGCTCCCTCATCCTCTTGCTGTCGTTGGTCACCATCGTCGGCGAGCGTGGCGCACTTCATTTGTGGCGCCTTCGCGACGAAAAAAACCGGCTCGACGCCGAGAATTACCGTCTGCAAAAGGAAAACGACGCTTTGCGCCAGCGGGTCTCGCGCATCCGCAACGATAATCATTATTTAGAAAAATTAGCGCGTGAGGAGCTCAACCTGGTCAGGCCCGGGGAAGTGATCTACCGCTTTCCGAGTGCGGAGAGTGGCGGCGCGCCCCGCCAGAGCGTTAACGATTCTGCTTCTCAGCCGCGCCCGTCAGGGGCACGAAAAGCACCGCGCTAAAATCTTCGATGATAAGCTTGCCCGCTGATTTTCTGGCTCGAATCAGTCGTTGATTTTGTTCACCTTCGATCAAGGGCATCACCAACCGTCCACCTTCCCGCAGTTGTCGCGAAAGCGGCTCGGGAATTTTCGCTGCCGCGGCCGTCACCAAGATCGCGTCAAACGGGCCGCGCTCCTCCCAGCCGTAAAAACCGTCGCCAATTTTGAGCCAGACGTTTTTTGGCCCAAGGTCGTCAATAATTTTCCTCGCCCGCTCACTCAGCACCGGCCGAATCTCGATAGAAAACACCTCGGCCGCAAGCTGGGCGAGAACCGCAGTTTGATAACCCGAACCGGTGCCAATTTCCAGCACTTTCTCGATTGATCGGAGTTCCAACAATTCTGTCATTAATGCGACGATGTAGGGCTGCGAGATGGTCTGACCTTCCCCGATGGATAACGGCCGATCGTCGTAAGCTGATGCGCGCTCCCGTTCGGGAACAAATAAGTGTCGAGGGATTGCGCCCATCGCCGCCAATACTCTTTCATCCCTGATGCCGCGACCGCGCAAATCACGGGCAACCATCACCCGCCGCTGCCGGGCAAAGGCGTCTTGGATTTCCGCGGCGCGCAGCTCTAACCGCGCGGTTTGCGTCGCTAAACCGACGAATGGGGCGAGGCAGATAGTCAAAATCAGAACGAAGCCTTTACGACTTGTCCGTAAAGACGAAATGATAGTATTCATCCATATCCATCAGCTCATTGAGTTCGGATCGATTTTTTAGACGGACTTCGATCAACCATCCTTCACTATAGGGATCCTCGTTAATAATCGAAGGGTGATCGTCAAGCTGCGGATTGACGGCCAGGACGGTACCCGAAATCGGCGAGAGGAACTCATGAATGGTGGATACCGATTCAATTTCGGCGAAAACCTCGCCTTCCTCGATATTGTCACCGACATCGGGAAGCTCGAAGGAGATCACCGCACCCAGCGCGCCTTGAATGTAATTCGTTAGGCCGAGATGAACGTGCTGGTCCTCTACCCCGACCCACACATGTTGTTCACTGATTTTGACTTCTTTTTCAGCCATGATTTTTTAAGTTCAATATAGGGGGTGCAAACTTACTGTCAAGAGTGTTGACAAGCCTAGCGTATTCGCAGTAGCGATGATGGCGAATGGCACGCGGCAAATTTCTTGAGAATGCCGCGGCGCCGAACCGGCTTTGGAAAACTGGAATTGGAAATGAAAAGCCAGGAAGCCATCGAAGCGGCGGCAGCGATCGTCGCCGGGCTTAAGAATGCGGGTGTCGATTTCGTTGCGACCTTGCCGGATGAGAAGATGGTGGAATTGATCCGCGCTGTCGAAAATGACGCCGACCTCAAACACATCCCGCTCTGCCGCGAGGAAGAAGGTATCGGCATCTGCGCCGGAGCTTATCTGGCCGGCAAGAAGACAGCGATCATCATGCAGAATGCGGGTTTCTTAAACAGCTGCAACGCGTTGACAACCACGTCGCTACAATTTCAGATTCCAATCCTGTTGTTAATCTACTATGCCGGCGACATCGGTGACCGTGGCTTTACCACGCTCGGGGCGGTCACTGAACCGGTGATCCAGGCGATGGGCTTTCGCAGCTATGTGCTGCGCAAAAGAGAGGAAATCGACGACATTTTACGCGGCGCGCAGATCTTAGCCGACGACTCCAAAAAGCCAGTAGCCGTGCTTCTCACTAAAAGTGTTCTCGGTGTGAAATGAGCCAGCGCTATGATTACTTGAAGGCCATCGCCAGCGTCGCAGACGACGCATTGGCGGTGTGCACCGGTTGGGCCGCGCGTGAGTGGTGGGCCGTGCGTCCGAGCGACGGCAACCTCAAGACCCGAACGCTCGGATTGGTTTCGTCGATCGCGGCGGGTCTCGCGATCGCTTTACCACACCGCAAGGTCATTGCCATTGATGGCGATGGCGCCTTTCTTATGAATCTTTGTGGTCTACCGACGATTGCGCTGCAGAATCCCGGCAACCTGATTCATCTGCTGTTCGATAACGAAGTATACGAAGCCTCAGGCGGCACGGCCACTGCTTCGCGCAACTCGGACGCAGTAGCGCTCGCCAAAGGCTCGGGATTTAAGCACGCCGTATGGGTCCACTCGCCGGAACAGTTTCGCTCGGAGTTCCGCCGCGCGTGGGAAGAAAATCAACTATCATTAATCGCCGTGAAAGTGGCACCCGGCCAACCGAAAAATCTCCCACCGCTGAAACTCGACGAGATCGAGAACAAGTACCGGTTCATCCGTTACTTGGAAGCAACTGAGAAAAAGCGCATTTTGAACCCCGGCTTCGATTCGAAGTCGTAAACTGCCCTTGTGCAGCGCAATGAGCTAACAACTTCCTTAGTCCAAAGTGCTCGGCGCTGTACTAGATTGTTTCGATTCTCTCCACATACGCGCCATTTGCGCACGCGAAAACTTGCCATCCCGCCGCGGCAGCCCGAACCAGTTCCACTGATCCGGGAATCGGCGAATCGCCGCTTCGAGGTGGCAGGTGTAGACAGAGGTAGTTGCGAGTACACTTTCCTCGAGATTCTCGCGCTCTACCGGGGCGATGGCCTCGCCCACTGACAAAACCAACGAGTCGTCCGACCGCCTCGTTGCGAACATCGGCAATGTGACCGCGCCTGTGCGCAGCGCCAAGGTGGCGGGGCCGCGCGGCGCCGGTGCCTTGAGTCCAAAGAAGTCGACCATGACGTCGCCGGACTTAAATTCATCGGCGATAACTAAAACGATGCGGTTGGCGCGCAACGCTTTGAGCATACCGCGCACAGCTTCGCGGCGCGGCTTAGCCGAGATGGTGTGAACGCCAATTTGGGCGCGATAATCATCGCCTACGCGAGCAAAACGGGCGTCGCGTGGCTGCTTCACGATGACGCTGAATGGATAGCCTGCGGCTGCCAGGCGCGCGCCGATCAGTGTGAAACTTCCCAAGTGAGCGCTCAGCGCCAGCACTCCCTTGCCTTTCTCGAGGGCGCGCTTGATGTGCTCTTCTCCTTCCAGCGTGACAGTCGAAACGATTTGTTGTTTCGACATATGCACCACCGCGAGGGTATCGAGGATGCCCCGCGCAAAGTTCAACCAGGCGCGCCAAACCAAGGCCGCGCGGTCTTTGGCGTCGGGGATTTCTTTAGCGAGAACCAGCGTGACGTTGTCTTCCATTCTCTTTCGATAATCCCGCAACAACACGAAAGTCACACAAGCCATCAACCACGTAAGCCTCAACCATAGCCGGTATGGAACGTAAGGCAAAAAGCGGATGGATCCACGCAGGGCATATTCACCGAGGCGGTATCTAGAGCTGTGGAGGGCTCGCCAAATCCATGAGCGGGCTTTCCTTCTTGCCTTTTTCCTTTTCGCCATGATCAATCTATGAATTTGTTCGCGACTTTTTTCAAGGGAAGGAAAATGCATCAAAAAAAAGCGGTGACGGGTTATCCCCACCACCGCCTTTGGTTGGTTTTGAACGCTCAATTCCGGTTAACGGCTGGCAACCCTCCGCAGGCGCTGTCCTGACCTGCGGGGAATTGCCACGCTTCGTTTGTGTTTTCTCCGTCGGGGGGTGAGTCGGTACACATTGGCCTGGGTATGTTCAGCCAAGACTTTGCTCTTCCACTCGGTCATTCCCCGTCTAAGATAGTCGGGATTAAAACCCAACGTCTCACAAACGCTATCGAAGGAAAAGATTCCCTCAGCGCCATTTTCTTGCACCCACTCCTCGGCCTCGCGGAAAAGGGCTTTACCCTTGCCGTCCCGGGCGAAGATGTATTTCTGAAAACAGGCTATGGCGTCTTCCAAAATTGCCAGCATCAGTTTCTTCTCCGGCTCCAAATGTAGCTTGCGCCGGAATGTCTCAAGGTACTGCTCCGGCAGGAGCGTGTCCGGCTGAAACAGTGATGTCACCCGCTCTTCCATGCTAAGTCCCGTGTCATAACTCATAAAACCACCTCCCGTTGGGGTGCGGCCTGTCACCAGCTTGACTCGTGCGATTGTTCAATCCGGTCATGCTGCACTCGAAAGAGAAGAGGACGCCGTTAAAAATTCCTTGCAGGCCGGCCGCCGCAAATCCGCTATGGTCGTGCGACTCAAAACCTCAGTGACGCGCTGTTGCACTTCGCTCCACACGCCAATCATCGTGCAGCGTGGAATCTGATCGCAGCCAACTTCGTGGTCCATGCAGGCATTGACCGAGATGGGCCCTTCGAGCGCTTCTATGACATCGCAAAACGAGATCGCGTCTGCCCCGCGGGCCAGCGAATAACCGCCGCAAGAACCCCGTTTCGACCTAATCAGTCCAGCGTGGATCAAATCCTGAATGATTTTCTCCAAGAATTTTTTCGGCACGCCTTGATTCTTGGCAATCTCTGTAATGGAGCAGCATTTTTCCGGGTCCTGGCCGGAAAGGTAAATTACCGCTCGTAATCCATAGTCGACCCGCCGAGGAATTTGCATCAGCCCCATAATAATATTACCCCCTTACACCGACGGTGCTGGCCGCTGATCCCCGTTCGGCTTGGGGGTGCTGTTGGCTTCCCAGCTTGCCCAATGCAGAAAGACCCAGTAACCGTTGGACGATTGTCGGGGCCTTTTGGTTCACATAACAGACTTCTTCTTCGGTATTGAATCGGCTCAAACTGAAGCGGACCGCGCCTTGAAGCCAATCGGCCGGGACTTTCATCGCCCGCAGCACATGGGAGGGCTCTGAGGATCCCGCCGTACACGCGGAGCCGGTGGATGCGCAGATACCCTGCTGATCCAAGAGCACGAGAATCGATTCGCCTTCCAAATAGCGAAAACTTATATTCAACGTATTCGGTAGCCGATTCTGGCGCTGGCCGTTCACTCGGCTATCCGGACAGGAATCGAGCAATAATGTTTCCAGCTGATCGCGCAGCTTTTTCATCTTATTGGCATCCTCTGCTAACCGGCCAAGCGCGATTTCCGCGGCCCTGCCCATACCGACAATCGCGGCAACATTCTCTGTTCCGGCGCGGCGGTTGCGCTCCTGGTGCCCGCCGATCATAAACGGCGGGAAGCTGATGCCGCGGCGCACGTACAATGCGCCGACACCTTTGGGAGCGTGGAACTTGTGACCCGAAATCGTCAACAAATCGACCGGCAAATCCCTTACTTGGATCGCCAGTTTACCCGCCGCTTGTACACCATCGACGTGCAACGGGATGCCTTTGGATCTGACGATCGCGCCAATTTCCGCGACCGGAAAAATCACTCCGGTTTCGTTGTTCGCCCACATGATCGACACCAGTGCCGTGTCGTCGGATAACGCCGCACGCAACTCTTCTAAATCGAGCGCGCCATCCTGATCGACCCCTAACCAAGTTACGCGATAGCCCTTTTTTTCTAAATGCTGACATAGACCGAGCACCGCCGGGTGCTCGACTTGCGTCGTCACGATGTGACGCTTTTCCGGCCGCGCTTCCAACATGCCGCGAATAGCCGCGTTATCACCTTCGGTGCCGCAGCTGGTGAAAAGGACTTCCACGGGATCGGTGGCGCCAATGAGCTTGGCAACCTGCGCCCGCGCGTCAGCGATTCTCTGACCAACTTGGCTGCCGAAGCGGTGAATGCTCGATGGATTGCCGTAATGCTCCGTGAGAAACGGCAGCATTATTTCCGCAACCTCGGGCAGCACCCGAGTGGTCGCGTTGTTATCGAAGTAAATTTCCCCGGCCATAAACGCTTCTCGCAGGGTTAACCCTTTCAAATGATTAAGGGCAGTTTTTTCGGCGTCCGACGCGAAAACCCGGCCCCTGGAACCTGGCAAACTCAGCCAATACTTCCCTCCAGGCTCAAACCCAAAAGCTTCTGCGCCTCGACAGCAAATTCCATCGGTAATTCCTTGAACACCTGTCTGCAAAAACCGTTGACAATCATGTTGACCGCGTCCTCCGTCGAGATGCCGCGCTGCCGGCAGTAGAAAAGCTGATCCTCGCCAATCTTCGACGTCGACGCCTCATGCTCGACCTGTGAAGCGTTGTTCAGGACCTCTAAATAGGGAAAAGTGTGCGCCCCACACTGGTCGCCTAACAATAACGAATCGCATTGCGAATAGTTCCGGGCGCCGCTGGCCCCCTTCATGATCTTAACCAGTCCACGATAGGTGTTTTGACCATGGCCGGCGGAAATACCTTTGGAAATGATCGTGCTCTTGGTATTTTTGCCCATATGAATCATCTTGGTGCCAGTATCGGCCTGCTGGTAATTATTCGTCAGCGCCACGGAGTAAAACTCGCCGACGGAATCGTCGCCCTGCAGAATGCAGCTTGGATACTTCCATGTAATCGCCGAACCCGTTTCAACCTGGGTCCAGGAAATCTTCGACCGCGCGCCGAGACACTTGCCTCGCTTAGTCACAAAATTGTAGATACCGCCCTTGCCTTCGGCATCCCCGGGATACCAGTTCTGCACGGTCGAGTATTTGATCTGAGCATCTTTATGGGCAATCAACTCCACCACCGCGGCGTGCAACTGGTTCTTGTCCCGCATCGGCGCCGTGCAACCTTCCAGGTAACTCACGGTCGCTCCTTCGTCGGCGATGATCAGGGTGCGCTCGAACTGGCCGGTTTCAGCCGCGTTGATGCGGAAGTACGTCGACAATTCCATCGGGCAGCGCACGCCCTTTGGAATGTAGCAAAAGGACCCGTCGCTAAAGACCGCCGAATTGAGCGCGGCGAAAAAATTATCGGTGTAAGGAACTACCGAGCCGAGATACTTCTGGACCAGTTCCGGATGGTTGTGCACGGCCTCCGAAAAAGAGCAGAAGATGATGCCGAGCTCACCCAGCTTTGCTTTAAAAGTCGTCGCGACCGATACGCTGTCGAAAACGGCGTCGACGGCGACACCCGCCAGGTGTTCTTGCTCCTTGAGAGGAATTCCCAGCTTCTCGTAAGCCTCGAGTAGTTCCGGATCGATTTCCGCCAAACTCTTGGCCGCATCGGCCTTTGATTTCGGCGCCGAATAATAGCGGATCGCTTGATAATCAATGGCCGGATAATGAACCATTGCCCATTTCGGCTCGGCTTGAGATTTTTCCAACTTGGCCCAATGTCGGTACGCTCTCAGTCGCCACTCAAGCATAAACTCCGGCTCGTTTTTCTTGGCCGAAATCAGGCGAATGACATCTTCATTCAAACCCGGCGGTACGGTGTCCGCATCGATATCAGTGAAGAAGCCGTACTTGTACTCGCGCCTGGTGAGATCCTCCACCGTATTCATTTCTGTTTTCATGATTTAAAGTTCCTATCAAACCGCGAACGACGCGCCGCAGCCGCAGGCTTTTTTTACATTCGGATTCTGAAACACGAATCCCGATTGCATCAGCTCGTCTTTGTAGTCGAGCTCCGTACCGCTCAGATAAAGCAAACTCTTCATGTCCACCAAAACCTTCGCGCCGTCTTTCTCGAAGACTTTATCGGTCGGTTTGGGAACATCGAAGTCCACCTTATACTGTAAGCCCGAGCAACCGCCCCCGACTACTTTCACTCTCAATGCCTGACCTGTCCGGCTCTCGGCAGCCATCAATTCTTTGATTCGTGCCGCGGCACGATCGGTAACGTTAACTCCCGTAACCACTAATCCTCCCTCGACAATCGTCTAGGAAACTCTCTCCTGTTGTTTAAGCTCCGCCTGCTGTCGCTTTTGCGATTTGACCATCCTGGCCCTATATAGCGGTGAAATGGCTCGCAGGCGTCGCACCTCTTCGACAACGCGTTGAACAGTATAATCGATCTCGTCTTCCGTATTAAAACGGCCCAAACCAAAGCGAATTGAGCTGTGCGCCAACTCATCTTTCAAGCCAATCGCTTTGAGCACGAAGGACGGCTCGAGACTCGCCGAAGTACAGGCTGAACCGGTGGAAACCGCGATTTCTTTCAGCGCCATCAACAATGACTCGCCTTCGACGTAGGCAAAGCTCATATTCAAGTTGCCAGGCAGCCGCCGTAGCGGATGACCATTGATGTAAACTTCGTCTAGCTGACTCAGGATGCCGCCTTTCAGTCGCTCTCTTAGCGCCGTAAGACGCTCACCTTCCGCACTCATTTCTTTTTGCCCAAGCTCGCAACATGCGCCCAAGCCGACGATTCCAGGAACATTTAAAGTTCCCGATCTCATACCGCGTTCGTGTCCGCCACCGTCGATAACAGCTGCGAGCCTTAGTCGCGGCTTCGACGAACGAACGTAGAGAGCGCCAATCCCCTTAGGGCCGTACATTTTGTGAGCCGTCAACGACAGCAGATCAATATCCATATCCCGTACGTTGATCGGAATCTTGCCGACCGCTTGTGTCGCATCGGTATGAAAAAGGATGCCTTTCTCTTTCGCCAAGCTACCGATTTCTTTTATCGATTGGATTGTGCCGATCTCGTTATTCGCAGCCATGATCGAAATCAAGATTGTTTTGTCAGTCAAGATGTCGCGTAGTTGTTTCAGATCGATAACGCCGTATGAATCCACGGGTAAATAGGTAACCTGAAATCCATGCCTCTCTAATACCTTGCAACTATCCAGGACCGCCTTGTGCTCGGTCACGCACGTCACAATGTGATTGCCCTTATCGCGGTTGGCCTCGGCGACACCCTTGATCGCGAGATTGTCCGACTCCGTGGCGCCGCTGGTGAATATAATCTCCCGAGCCGATGCCGCATCGATCGACTTGGCGACCTGCTCGCGCGCGCTATCGACGCCTGCTTCAGCTTCCCAACCGAACACGTGGCTTTTGCTCGCTGCGTTGCCGAATTTCTCGGCGAAGTAAGGCAGCATGGCATCCAACACCCGTGGATCGACGGGCGTGGTCGCGTGATTGTCGAGGTAGATTGGAATTTTTACATGCATCATTACTGCCTGAAATTATAGCAAAATCGGAAACCGAATAACCTACTCATTTGGTCTGATATTAAGTTAACCAAAACGACCAGCCGAGTCAACCGCCGTCGTGAATTAATTAACCCATTGATATTTAAAAAGAAACTGCGATCGAAAACAAGCCCTCAGTGAGGCACCGGCCGGGGTTCGAGGAGCGGCTTCAGATACTGGCCGGTAATCGAATTGCCCACTCGCGCGATCTCTTCCGGCGTTCCCTGAGCAACCACTTCGCCGCCCCTAGCGCCACCTTCCGGTCCCAAATCGATTACATAATCGGCGCATTTAATAACGTCCAGGTTATGCTCAACCACCACGATCGTGTTCCCTAAATCGATTAGACGGTTGAGCAGCTCCAAGAGTTTCTTGACATCTTCGAAATGGAGTCCCGTAGTTGGCTCATCGAGCATATACAGCGATCTTCCCGTCGATTTCCGTGCCAGCTCACGGGCGAGCTTAATGCGCTGCGCTTCGCCTCCGGACAGCGTAGTCGCAGACTGACCGAGGCGCAGGTAGCCCAATCCAACCTCGCGCAAAATGCGCAGCCGATCGTATATTGGCGGCACGTTGTTGAGCAGTTCCAAGGCTTGATCTACGGTCATGTCGAGGATGTCCGAGATGCTCAACCCTTTGTATTTGACCTGCAATGTTTCGCGATTGTAGCGCCGCCCTTTGCACACCGCACAAGTTACGAACAATTCAGGAAGGAAGTACATTTCAACCCGAGTAACACCCTCGCCGCCGCAGGCTTCACAGCGCCCACCGCTGACGTTGAACGAAAATCGCTCCGCCTTGTAGCCCCGCAAACGGGCCTCGGGCAATTGAGCGAAAAAATCGCGCAAATGATCATAAACCCCTGTATAGGTAGCAGGATTGGAACGGGGCGTGCGGCCGATAGGAGTTTGATCAACGCCGATCACCCGGTCGAAATTTTTCCAGCCGACAAGATCTGCAAATGCTAGGTCGTTCACCCTTAGTTTCTGTAGCCGTTGCGCCACGCCGTGGTAGAGCAGTTCCATCACCAGGGTGCTCTTACCCGCACCGGAAACGCCGGTCACGCAAGTCATCGCACCGATCGGAATCTCCACTGTAATATTTTTCAGGTTACGGGCACTGGCAGATTTAATTGTAAGAGACCTTCCTGAACCCACGTGGCGTTGGACGGGAGGCGAAATTTTTAGCGTACGGGCTAAATAGCGGCTGGTGAGGGAACGACCGTTATGAATAATTTCCGATGGCGACCCTTGTGCGACCACATGGCCGCCGTGAATGCCGGCGCCCGGCCCCATGTCGATAACGTAATCCGCCGCCAAGATCGTCTCCGGGTCGTGCTCAACCACGACAACGGAATTGCCCATATTGCGTAGCTGTTTCAGAAGCGCCACCAGCTGTGCATTGTCCTTTTGGTGCAAGCCGATGCTCGGCTCATCGAGAACGTAAAGGACTCCCGCCAATCCGGACCCGATCTGCGTCGCCAGGCGCACCCGTTGCAGCTCGCCGCCCGAGAGTGTTACCGACGATCGGTCCAAGGTCAAATAGTCGAGACCCAATTGCGCCATGCAGCGGAGCCCGGAGATGATCTCGGCGACGATTTTTTGTCCAATGGTCCTTCGTTCTTCTGTGAGTTGCAGGTCGTTGAAAAAATCGATGGTTGTAACGATAGGCTTGGCGGCAACCTGGGAAATATCATGATCCCTGATCCGCACCGATCGGCTTTGCCGATTGAGCCGAGTGCCACCGCAATCAGGACAGCTTTCGGCGTCCGAACCATTAGGGCTCCTTTTGTGCCGCTTTGAGCGGCGAAAAATGACGCCCAATCCGTTGCACGTCGCGCAGGCGCCCTGCGGGCTATTGAAAGAGAAGAGACTCGGCGTCAATTCGGGGATGGCCGTGCCACAGTTCACACAAACGAGCCTCTGACTAAACACCCTTTCTTCGGCTGAATCGGTTTCGTTCGCGCCGAGAACTCGGATCTTGATCACTTGGTCACCGTGACGCGACGCCACCTCGAGTGAATCGGCGAGCCGTTTCTCGATGCCGTCGCGCAACACCAGCCGGTCGACCACAAGATCGAACTGGCCCACCTCGGCGCCGTCGCAATGAAGTTCATCACCCAGCTCAAGCATCCGACCGTTGACCATCACTCTGGCAAACCCTTGGCGCCCTAGCTCGCGCAACCGTTCGCTCACCTCGCTCGGCCGTGCGACTGAAATGGGCGCCAAGACAAGAATGCGGGTTTGCCCCGGCAGCTCGAGCAACTGATCGACGATTTGCTCGACGGCGTACGCTCTGACTTCGTGGCCGCATACGACACAGTTCGGCTGTCCCACGCGAGCGAAGAGCAGGCGTAGATAGTCATAGATGTCGGTCATCGTGCCAACAGTGGAGCGAGGAGTCACCAATCCAGTGTTTTGTTGGATAGCAATGGTTGGAGAAAGCCCATTGATGGCATCGACGTCAGGCTTTTCCATCTGTTGGAGCAGCTGCCGGGCGTCGGCGGCGAGAGACTCCAGATAGCGCCGCTGCCCTTCGGCATAGAGTGTATCGAAAGCCAGAGAGGATTTGCCCGATCCAGAGACCCCGGTTATAACAACCAACCGATCGCGCGGAATCTCCAGGTCGATATTTTTCAGGTTATGGACCCGCGCGCCTCTGATGACGATCGCCCCCGCCATCGTCAGTTTTATTCTCTCTCAAGTTCGCCGAGCTTGTTTTCGACCAGGGCGCGATACTCCTTAAGCTTTGCCTCGGACTTTGCTTCGAAGCGGAGCACCAGCGCGGGCTGGGTGTTGGAAGCGCGGATGAGTCCCCAGCCCTCAGCAAACTGCACCCGCACACCGTCGATGTCGATGACGTCGTAGTGCTGGCGAAAATATTCGGTGGCTTTTTTGGCCAGCAGAAATTTTCTGTCATCTGGACAGTCGACGCGAAGCTCCGGTGTCGAGACACATTTCGGCAAATCGGCAAGTAACGCCGATAAAGGTCTTTCCGACTGCGCGACGATCTCCGCCAAGCGTAGCGACGCATAAATCGCATCGTCGTAGCCGAAATAGCGCTCCTTGAAAAACATATGACCGCTCATTTCGCCGGCGAGCAGCGCCTGAGTCTCTTTCATCTTAGCCTTGAGTAGCGAATGGCCCGCCTTCCACATAATGGGCCGACCGCCGTTTTTCGCGATATCGTCGTAGAGCCGCTGCGAACATTTTACCTCGGAAATAATGATTGAGTTCGGATTTCGCTTAAGGACATCGCGAGAAAACAATATCAGTAATTCATCTCCCCACAGAATGTTGCCCTTTTCGTCCACCGCGCCGATGCGGTCGGCGTCACCATCGTAGGCGATACCGAGGTCGGCCTTTTCCTGCTTGACCTTTTCGATCAACATCGTCAAATTTTCCGGCACGGTCGGGTCGGGGTGGTGGAACGGAAAGTCGGCATCCGGCGTACAGGCGATTTCCCATACCGTACAGCCGAGCTTTTTGAAAATCGGCGGGCCCACGGGTCCGCCGACCCCGCTGCCGGCATCCACCACGACTTTCAGCGGGCGCGCCAACTGGGGCACGTCAGCGAGCAGATAGCGGTGATACGGCGCCACAATCTCATAGCGCTCTACTTCGCCGCCGGCTTTTTCGCGAAACTCGTTACGTTCCATTTGAAGGCGAATTCTTTGGATTTGCTCGCCGTGCAGCGTGTCCTTGCCAAGGCAGATTTTGAAACCGTTGTACTCCGACGGGTTATGGCTCGCAGTCACTTGAATGCCGCCATCGATGTCAAGGTGAAACAGTGAAAAATAAAGCAAGGGTGTCGGACACACGCCGATGTCATAGACATGCAGCCCGGCCGCGAGCAATCCAGCGATGACCGACTCGGCATAAGGATCGGACGTGGCGCGGCAATCGCGCCCAACGGCGACTTTCGTGCCGCCCATTTCCGCAATGGCGGTGCCATGGACCTTACCCAGCAACAGTGCAAAGTCCGTGTCGAAATCCTTTTCCGCTAAACCACGAATGTCGTACTCGCGAAACACCGCCGGGTTCATGGCTTCCTCTTTTCCGTGCTACGGCGCGCTAACCGCGCCGCCAAGAGAATCGCTTCCTTCATGCTGGTCCCGTCCGCTTTGCCGCTGCCAGCGATATCATACGCAGTACCGTGATCGACCGACGTGCGGATAAATGGCAGTCCCAAGGTCAGAGCCACGCCGCCGAAGAAATGATGCAGCTTCAGCGGAATCAGGCCCTGATCGTGATACATGCAGACCACCGCATCGTAGTCGCCGCGCGCCGCATGATAGAATAAACTGTCCGCCGGAAAAGGGCCTGACGCGGCGATGCTCTTGCGGCGCGCCGATTTTACCGCTGGGGCGATCAGATCGATCTCCTCCACGCCGAAAATTCCTGCTTCACCGCCGTGCGGATTGAGCGCCGCGACAGCGACGCGGGGCCGGGAGATGCCGAAAAAATTTTGGAGGCTGTGGTGAGTCAGCTCAACGGTGGCCTGAATGTTTTCCCGCGTGAGACTGCGCGCGATTTTGGTGAAGCGAATATGACCGGTCACGGGGACAACGCGCAGTTTCCCGCCGACTAGCATCATGCGGCATTCGGCGTTCCCGCCCAGCTCGGCGAGCAGTTCCGTGTGGCCCGGATAATCGTGGCCCGAATCGATCAAGCTGCTCTTGCTGATCGGCGCGGTCGCGATGGCGTCCGCGACTTTCGACAGCGCCAATTTCGCCGCGACACGGATATAGCTGAACGCGCTATGCCCGCCTGCCTTTGACGAAATACCGGGGCGGGACTCTCTTGGCGCCAGCGAAGAAAGTGGATAAACGACGAACGCGCTCGGATGATTCAGCATAGACAATAGCGGTCGACCTTGCTGCCAACAAATCAGTCTGGGATATTTTTTTTTACCTCCGTGAGTGCGCTGCAGCACCCCCCAATCGCCCAAGATCAGCGGCCGCGCAACCCTTCTGATCACGGGATCAGCGAGTGCCTTGAGAATAACCTCCGGACCGATTCCGGCGGGATCGCCCATGGTGATGGCGATGATCGGTTTACTCGACATTGAGTCTAGGAGCCTGGCCGAAGGATAACGTGGTTGATTATCCCCGCTTACGAATTTGAGACAGGATTTACGGCTTCTTTGACGAAAAAGGATTCAATGAATCGAGGATCGTGGAAAAAACGCCTTTCCCGGATTGACTTGGCGGTGGATTTAAAACGTCTGGAGCGTCTTCAACCGTATCGGTTGTGAAAAGAGGCACCCCGAAGACGCTGACGACGCTCTTGTCCTTGAGCGGGCTTTTGGCATCTTCGTCTTCGAATGGAGTCTCCTTGACGATGTAAGAAAACGGATTTAGATAGCTCAGAACCGAGCGCTCTTCCCGCCGAGCCGTCCTATTAGAAGTGGCCATCAACGAGTTCATCGTGCCTTCCTTCGAATCTCCCGGTTTGAACACGACGTTGGCCACCTTGATATCGACGCGATGTTTCCGTCGGAGATCGGTCTTGAGCCATTGTGCGAACCGTTCCTCTAGGATCTTTTTCAAAAGTTCTTCCTTGATTCGCGGGGCGACACTCGTCAATGGCAACACATTGTTGCCATCGCGGCCTTCCAGCTTGACGATGTGTACGCCCATGATGGTGCGGAATGGTTCGCTCACCTCACCGACCGATAGTTTTTGAAACGCAACCTCTTCGATTCCCAAGATCAGCGTGCCTCTCTTAACCCAACCAATGTCGCCGCCCTCAGTGCGGCCTGCACCTTCGGAATACTCGCGCGCCAGCTCGGCAAAATCCTCGCCGGCCTCGATTCGCTCGTACAACTCCTTGCCCTTCTCCATCGCGCTCTGGACGCGCTCTGGCGGTGCGTCCGCCGCGAGCGGCAGCAAAATATGACGAATGCGGGCCCGCTCATTGCCGCGATAATTCTTTGAGTTGAGTTTGTAATAACGTTCAACGTCCTCGTCCGTGATGTTGACCTTTCGCCGTACCTGGCGATCGATAATTTCGCTCTTCTCCATCTCCAACTTCACCGATGCCCGGTAGGCGGCGAGGGTCATTCCTTCTCTGCCCAACGCGACCTTGAGATCCTCATCCGACAAACGGTTGTTCTTCTTGACCTGCTCGATATACCGGGTGACGTCGTCATCGGTAATGAGGATGCCGGCGTCGCGCACTTCAGCCTCCAGGAGTTTGTCAGTAATAAACTGCTCCAAAACTTCGCGATCGTTGGCATTGATCTGATTGAGGTCGCCGCTAGGAAAACCACGGCCCATTTTGCTCTTTGCGTAACCATTCACATCCGACAAAGTGTAGGGCTCGCCGTTGACAATAGCGATTAACTGTTCAATGACCGCAGCAGCAACTCCGTGGGGAAAAACGAGCAGAAAAAACAGCAGGAGGCTTTTATTTATGACTTGCCTCAACATATACCTCGCGCTCGTCGTGATTGGCAAAGATTTAAAATAGCTACCATATTTAATTTTAAAAGCCAAATCCCGGCGACAACTTGATCTCGCCGAACACACGTTAGGCCCACTCGGCTAATCGCCCCTCTCACAGACCTGAGAACGTTGGAATATCGTAGCGGTGCTTCGAATCATACCGTACTTCTTTTTTACCCATACTCCAACGCTCCAATATTCCATGCCCCAGTCTTTACCCATGCGCCGGTTCGAGAAAGGCATTTTGTTGCACCGCCGTCTCACCGATGGAATGCAGCAGTTCCGCAACTTCGTCCATCACTGCCGGCCATTGGCGATGCTTTGGTGAAAACGACAAGCGGCCGTCGGGCGCAAGGCGGAAGCGATTTTTTTGCTTGTGAATCAATTCGAGGAGTTTCTCGACTTTGACCGGCGATTCGGGATGAAAAAGTAAAAAGACTCTGCCATCGGACGCACTGATCTGCTGCACTAGGAATTCCTTCAACACACGCCGCAGGTTCATAACGAGAAACAGATTATCGACGACCGAAACATAGGGACCAAAACGATCTTTAATTTCTCCCTTCAATTCCTCGAGCTCTACCGGATTCCGCAGGCTCGCCAAACGCTTGTAAAAATACAAGCGCTGGTTGACGTCGGGGATATACGTCTCCGGAAAATAAGCCGGAATGCCAAGACGGATCTCCGGCTCCACTTCCGGCGCCACTTCTTCGCCTTTCAGTTCCTTCACCGCCTTTTCCATCATTTCGGTGTAAAGTTCGAAACCCACCGCGGTAATCTGTCCGGACTGCTGTTCGCCGAGCAAATTGCCGGCGCCACGGATTTCTAAATCGTGCAGCGCGAGTTTGAAGCCGCCACCTAGTCCGTCGATCTCCTGCAGAGCGCGCAGTCTCTTTCCCGCGTCCGGCGTGATCGCTTGCTCGCCGGGAATTAACAGGTATGCGTAGGCATGGCGATGCGATCGTCCGACGCGACCGCGGAGCTGATAGAGTTGCGCTAGACCGAACCTGTCGGCGCGATTGATGATGATCGTGTTGGCATTGGGAAAATCTAGTCCGGACTCTATAATGGCTGAGCAGACCAAGACCTGAGTCTTGTTCTCGAAAAAATCGAGCATGACTTTTTCCAGCTCTTTCGGCCGCATCTGCCCATGGGCCACCGCCATCTTCGCTTCCGGAACCAGATCCGCGAGCCTTTGCGCCAAGCGGTCGATGGTCTCGACGCGGTTATGCAGAAAAAAGACTTGCCCACGGCGCTCCAGCTCGCGCAGCGTCGCGTCGCGAATCAAGTTTTCGTTATACTGGGTCACATAGGTCTGAATCGCCAGACGGTCGACAGGCGGCGTCTCGATGATGCTCAAGTCACGGATTCCCACAAGAGACATGTGCAACGTGCGCGGAATCGGCGTCGCCGTGAGGCTTAAGACATCGACCAGCTGCCGGAGTTTTTTAAAGCGCTCCTTATGCACGACGCCGAAGCGGTGTTCTTCGTCAATGATGACGAGACCGAGATCCTTGAACTCCACGTCGTTCTGCAGCAGGCGGTGTGTGCCGATAATGATATCCACGTTGCCTTTAGCCGTGTCTTTCAGTACCTGAGCGACTTCTTTCGAAGTCAGAAAGCGGCTCACCATCTCGACCCGCACCGGATGATTGCGGAAGCGATGGCGAAAAGTTTGTAGATGCTGCTGCGCCAGAATGGTTGTGGGCGCCAACAAAGCGACTTGTTTGCCGCCTTCGACGGCGAGAAACGCCGCTCGCATGGCGACTTCAGTCTTGCCATAGCCAACGTCGCCGCAGATCAAGCGATCCATCGGTTTCCTGCTGTGCATGCCCGCAAGGGTTTCATCGATGGCACGCTGCTGATCGGGCGTTTCTTCGTATTCGAAAGCAGCTTCGAATTCTTTGTACATAGCGTCCGGTGGCGCAAAGGCGGTGCCGGCGCGAGCCTCGCGCACCGCGTATAGCTGCACAAGCTCCTCCGCCATGGCGAAGATCGATTTGCGCGCCTTAGCCTTAACTTTCTCCCACGCTGTGCCGCCGAGCCGGTCGAGGGATGGTTGCGCACCGTCGCCGCCGATATACTTCTGCACCATATTGATGCGATCGACAGGCAAGTAGAGGCGATCGCCGGCTTCATATTCCAGGTGCAAAAACTCCCCTTCGACGTCGGCAACTTTGAGAAACCTGAGACCACGATAGACGCCAATTCCATGATCCAGATGAACGACATAATCGTCCTGCTTGAGCTCGCTGAGGCTGGTAAGGAAATGGCTCGGATAATTTTTCGTCGAGGTCGTCGGCTGACGCTTTCTCGTCCCGAAGATCTCGTCAAATGTGATGAGAACGAGATGCGACTCCGGCAAGCGGAAGCCTTGGGTGAGATGGCCGCAGACAATTGCCTGGGTAAATTCCGCCCGCCCGAGCGCTGCTGGCGCTGGCTCTTCAGTCAAGGTGAATTGAATATCGTAATTGCTCAAAAGTTCCCGAAGCCGCGTTGCGTCGCCCTTGGTCGGAGCGACGAAGATGATCTTTTCCGTTTCCCAGGTCTTAAATTGCTCGACCAGCGGCTTGAGCGAGGCCTCTTTGCCGTGCAGAGCGGTTTCCTGGCGAGCGTCGGTGGTCAGATAAGTTTCGACCGTGAGCGTCGTTTCCTGCGCTCGCTCCGAAGCTGCCATGATCACGAGGGACTCACCGTGAACTTGAGGAAACGCATGTAACGCCGCGCGCCATTCGTGCTCATTCAGATACTCCGCCTCTACCCGCGCCACCAACCGATGGTCTTCCTTGCCCTGCTCATAGCGGTCCCACGCGAGCTGGCTGAAGCGTCCGGCTTCCGCTTCGATACGATCCGCGCCATCCAACCAAATCAACGTTTCCGCCGGCAGATAAGAAAAGACCGGCACTAGTTGAGGGAAAAAGTACGCAGCCAAAAATTCGATTCCCGGAAACGGAATCCCCGCACGCATCGATTCGAGCAGGCTATTTTTTTCCCGTC
>DASXSW010000268.1:0-7019 GCA_036505755.1 Binatia bacterium
AGAATCGCTAGTTCTCTCAACAATCGACGAATCATCACCAGATGATCGCTTCTACGAAACGAACGAACAGTACTCATGACTTTGCCCTCCAATTTTTTGTCTTGCCCCGGATTGGTGCTTAGCATGACCGCGACCAGGGTCTGATTTATCGGCTTCAAATGCCTGCTGTCAATGTTGGTGCATGGGAAGACGAAATGTTTCCGCCTTTAAGCGAACTCGTATCTGAATCATCCGTGTAAATCCCTTTTTAAAAGAAAGCGAATTCTTAGCGCTTTGTTTTGGAATTTACGTGACGCGTATGAGCTGCGCCGAAGGTCTTATCTCGTGCGGATTAAGGTTGTAAATGAATTGGCGAGTAATAACAGGCACTGTAGGAAAAATTGTCGGCTAATTGCCAACAGGGTCGATGAACCTATGCTGTTGGGCGGCCAAAAAAATCAAAAGAAGGATATTGGTACCGGAATTGCGCCGTATATCATGTGGGCAAAGCCTGGAAGGTTCGACCGAATCGGTCGCAGACATTGATACTTCCACTCATCCCAACAGGTCGATAGTAATCCTCAACAAAGAGCAAACAGATGTCCCTGGGTACGTTCACACACAGTATGCGTTTATTGATCAGCTTTGCGGCGCCCAGTTGGTTGACCATTACGGTCCGCCCGTCGATCCCAACGACAAAGAGCTAAGACTAGTTGAGCAGCGGGCGTGTATGGAAATCGCGATGAACACTCGTGACGGAGATTGAAAATAGTTCCGTTGGATACTGTCCTCCAGGGTTGCCCTCCCGTTCACCATGTCAAAGCACCTGTTGTCAATGGTCCGCTCGATGTGACATTCGGAAACTTGATATTTTCAAGCCGTCGGTCGCAGCAACGTCTGATGTTGCCTAGGTAAATCATTTCGTACGAAGCTTTGTCGTTTTGTCGCCAGCAGCCAGCGCCGCCGGCATCTTGACGTACCCTTCTTGCCGTTTGCATCTAACAGCGGCGGGGGATACCCCAAGAAGAAAACTTGATCGTCGAGGTCACATTGGGATATAGGAACAGTGAATGATGGAGGCTGTGGCTAAGAAGAGAGTTTCCCTAAGGATCAACGGCGTCGAGCAAACGCACGAAGTGGAGCCTCGGCTGCTCTTGGTTGATTTTCTGCGCGATATCGTAGGGCTGACTGGCACCCATGTCGGCTGCGACACCAGCATTTGCGGCGCTTGCACGGTGATGCTGAACGGCGCGGCGGTGAAATCGTGCACGGTGCTGGCGGTGCAGGCGCAAGGAGGCGATGTTCTGACCATCGAAGGTCTGGCTAATGGAGATAGGCTTCATCCGATCCAGGAGGCCTTTTGGGAGTGTCACGGACTGCAGTGTGGCTTCTGTACGCCGGGGATGATTCTCTCCGCGCATCAACTTTTGATACGCAATCCGAAACCGACGGAGAACGAGATTCGCCACGCCCTCGACGGCAACCTCTGTCGCTGCACCGGCTACCAGCACATCGTGGACGCGGTCCAATACGCGGCGAAAAGAATGAGACAGAAGCCAAAAGCCAGAAGGCGAAGTTAGTTTCGCGTCCAGAGTTTCGAGTCTTGGGTTAAAACCCGAGGCGTGAGACCCGAAATCCGAAACCGGAGAAATGAGATGCCTGTCAGTAAACTTGTCGGCGCCAGGATCAAGCGGCGCGAAGATCCGGCTCTGATTCGCGGACGCGGTCAATACGTTGACGATGTCAGGCTTCCCGAGATGCTTTATGTCGCCGTTCTTCGAAGCCCGCACGCCCACGCTAAAATCAAAAGCATCGACGCAGCCGCGGCGCGCCAACATCCGGGTGTCGTCGCTGTCGTCACCGGAGCGGAGCTGCGCGATCAGATTGATACCATTCCGACAACGGCGGATAACCCGACGCTCAGAATACCCAAACACTATGTCCTAGCGGTCGATAAAGTTTGTTACGTTGGCGAAGGTGTAGCGGCGGTAGTCGCGGAGAGTCGGCATACGGCGCGCGACGCGCTCGATCTGATTCAAGTCGAATTCGAGCCGCTGCCGGCGGTCACCGACCCTGAGAAAGCCTTGGCGCCGGGGTCAGCGGTAATCCATGCCGAATGGTCCGACAATACCGCCTTTCGCTGGGAGCAAACCCAAGGGGACCTAGATAAAGCTTTTCAACAGGCGCACAAAATTGTCAAGCAGAGGCTCGTGCATCAGCGCCTGGCGCCGATCGCCATCGAGCCACGCGGCGTAGTCGCCCGTTATCTCGGGACCAAGAAAGAACTCACGGTCTGGTCCTCGACGCAGATTCCGCATCTGCTCAAAACCCATCTGGCCAAAATGCTCAAGCTCCCCGAAGAACAAGTGCGCGTGATCGCGCCCGACGTGGGCGGAGGATTCGGCAGCAAGCTCAATGTATATGCGGAAGAGGGCCTGCTCGGTTATCTCGCTGTCAAGCTCGGCCGGCCGGTAAAGTGGAGCGAGGAGCGCCGGGAAAATTTTCAGGCGACGATACATGGTCGAGGCCAGGTCGGAGAGGTCGAAGCGGCGCTCAAAAAAGATGGCACGATCCTCGGGCTCAAGTACAAAGTAGTCGCCGACATTGGCGCCTATCATCAACTTTTCACGTCGGCAATACCTCCGTTTACCGGGCTCATGCTTTCCGGCTGTTACAAGATTCCCGCCATCGGCATCGAAGTCACAGCGGCATTCACCAACAAGATGTCTACCGACGCCTACCGCGGCGCTGGCCGGCCGGAGGCGACTTACGTAATCGAGCGGCTGATGGATCGGATCGCGCAAGAATTAAAGATAGATCCGGTGAAAGTACGCAAGATCAACTTTCCCACATCGAAAGAATTCCCTTTCAAGACGGCAACCGGCCTCGCCTACGACAGTGGCAATTATCAATTGGCACTTGATAAAGCGCTGAAGCTCGCCGGCTATGACAAGCTCCGCCGTGAGCAAAAGCAGCTGAGAAATCGCGCGCGCTATTTAGGGATCGGGCTATCGACCTACGTCGAGATTTGCGCGATGGGACCGGGATTTTGGGAATATGGCAAGGTCGAGGTGGACGCCGACGGGAAAGTCAAAGTTTACTCGGGCGCGTCGCCACACGGCCAGGGGCAGAAGACTTCCTTTGCGCAGATTGTCGCTGATCAATTGAGCGTCCCGCTGGAAGATATCGAAGTCGTCCATGGCGACACCGCCGTTGTAGCGAAAGGTATCGGCACGTTCGGTAGCCGAGCGACGGCGGTGGGGGGCATCGCGGTGTACCAAGCGGCGGAGAAAGTTAGGGAAAAGGCGCGCGAGCTGGCTTCACATCTGTTGGAAGTGGATGCCGACGATCTGGTTTTTTCCGAGGGGCGGTTCGGCGTCAAAGGTGTACCGCGAAGGGCGCTGTCGATTCAGCAGATCGCCCGACAAAGCGCCAAGGCAAAAAATCTCCCCAAGGAAATGGCAGGCGGTCTGTCCGCGGATTCGACGTTTGAGCCCGCTAATTTTACCTTTCCATTCGGCACGCACATTTGCGTTGTCGAAGTCGAGCCGCAGACCGGGAACGTCGAAGTCAGAAAATATGTCGCAGTGGACGACTGCGGCAAGGTGATCAATCCTCTGCTGGTCGACGGGCAGGTCCAGGGAGGCATCGCCCAAGGCCTGGGACAAGCGCTTTACGAGGGAATCGTCTACGATGAAAACGGCCAGCTCCTTACCGGCAGCTTGATGGATTACGCTTTGCCGCGCGCAGCTGACTTACCGCGTTTGCAGCTCGCCCGTACGGAAACACCTAGTCCGGTGAATCCGCTGGGGCTCAAAGGCATCGGCGAAGCGGGAACCATCGGTTCCACGCCCGCTGTGGTGAACGCGGTGGTGGACGCGCTGGCGCCCTTTGACGTTACGCATATCGACATGCCGCTCACGCCACAGAAGATCTGGAGCTTGTGCCAAGGAAAAAAAGCAGCGTCGGGAGGTCGCAGGTGATTCCGGCCGCTTTCGATTACATAGCGCCGCAGTCATTGGATGAGGCCGTGCGCGCGCTCGCGGCCCGTGGAGAGGATGCCAAACTTCTGGCGGGGGGGCACAGTTTGTTGCCAATGATAAAGCTGAGGCTCGTCAATCCAAAGCTGTTAATCGATCTCGGTCGAATTTCCGCACTAAACGGCATTGGAGAACGGGACGGCAAGATCGTCATCGGCGCATTGACGACACATTACCAGATCGAAAACGCGGAGCTGCTCGAGAAGAAATGTCCATTGCTGCCGGAGACGGCCCGCGAGATCGGCGATGTCCAGGTGCGCAATTGCGGCACGATCGGCGGCAGCCTGACGCACGCCGATCCCGCAGCGGATTGGCCGGCGGCGATCCTTGCGCTCGGAGGCGAGCTGAGACTCCGCGGGCCGAAAGGCGAGCGAACGCTCGGCGCCGAGGAGTTTTTTCTCGGGCCGATGACCACGGCGATCGAACCGAACGAGATCCTGACCGAGGTCCGCGTGCCAACCTCATCTCGCCGCTCTGGCAGCGCCTATCACAAAATGCCCCAACAAGCCTCGGGCTTTGCGATCGTCGGCGTGGCGGTTTCAGTTAGACTCGATGCCAAGGGGTCTTGCGAGGAGATCGGCATTGGAGTGACGGGTTTGAGCGACAAAGCCTTTCGCGCTCACGCCATCGAAGATCGCCTGCGCGGCAAAAAGTTGAACGTGAAATTGATCGAAGACAGCGCGGCACTTGCTGCCGACGGCATCGAGCCGCTTGAAGATTTGCACGCCAACGCGCAATTCCGCGCCCACTTGGCGCGAGTTTATGCCGCCCGCGCTATTAAAGAAGCCGTGAAGAGAGCAGGCGGCAGCCGGCGATGAGCTTCTTGGAGTCTTTTTCTAAGATCTAATCCAGATCAAAGTGGTAAAGTCTGGCGCTATTCTCGGACAAAATTTTCCGCTTGTCTTCCTCGCCGACACCCTGAAAATCCTGCGCGATTTTTTCCCGCGAATGGGGCCAGAAGGTGGCGCTATGGGGAAAGTCTGATGACCAGAGCAGGTTCTCCACGCCGATCTCATGTCGATGGGCGACGCCGAAACCGTCGTCGATGAAAGTCGCATAAAGCTGCCGGCGGAAATATTCGCTCGGCTTCATTGTCAGCTTGGTCGGAAATGGGTGGCCATGCAGCCGCGTTCCGCGCATCACAAAGCGTTCATCCATGCGGCGCAGAAAATAGGGGAGCCAGCCACAGTTCAATTCCGCCGAGACGACCTTGAGTTCGGGGAATCTCTCGAGCACGCCGGACAGGATCAACGTCGCGAAGGTGCTCTCGACCTCATGCGAATTGATGGCGCCGGCAACGGTTCGCTTTTTTGCGCTGGAGTCCCAATCGACCCAGCGAAAGCCGGCGAATTCGTGCAGGCTCAACGGCATAGAAAGTTCCTGGGCCGCCGCCCAAAAGGGATCATAGACCTCTGAGTAAAACGGCAATTCCTCCGGGGGCGAGGCCCACACCAGCGCCCCCGCCAGACCTTTCTTGGAGCAGTCCGCCAGATCTTCGGCGGCTTGCTTCGGTTCATAGAGTGAGATGAGCCCTAAGCCCTTGAGACGCTTGGGCGAAAAGCTGCAAAACTCGGCGAGCCAATCGTTGTACACTTGGAAACAGGCTCTCTGAAATCCGGCATCCTTGATCCAGAACATGCGGAAACCGAGGGTAGTGTAGAGCACATCTCCCGCCACCCCGTCCTGATCCATGTCTTTCACCCGTTGTGCCGGGTCCCATCCGCCGCGATGCGCACCGGCATACGAAAAGCCTTTCAATAACTGCTGCAGTTCTTCGAGACTCTTGTTGGCACCGAAACCCAAAATAACGTTGTGCGGCGGACGATCCTGTTCGATGTGCCACCAGGCGCCCGGCTTGCCTTCATATTCCGTCATCATGCGCGGGGCGATCTCCCGGTATTTTGGCGGCAGGCGCTCCTGCCACAGATTCAAGGGCTCGCTCACGTGCGAGTCCGCATCGAGCAGCATAGTCTCAGTCATATTGCGCTCCTCTATTCATATCGAACTCTGCCGGTCTGATTCCTGAAAGTACGTCATTCCCGCATGTCTTTAGCGGGAATCCAAGCGAAATTCTGACTGGACCTCCGATTAGAACTTTCGGGGGTGACAACTTTGGAAAAATTCTCATAAATGCCTTTTGATAACCCGCAGCTTGCTGCAGATAGTTCATTGAGTCTTTCGGTTCTTGCGTCATGCGAGCCCTTCGAAACCCGTAGGGGCAGGTTTCAAATCTGCCCCTACGTAGGGATTACGATTTGGCCGGAATGGCGCTTTGTCCACGTAAAATAGGCCAGACCGAAACAACGAGTCAAGCAGGAATAACTATCGATTTCCATGCTCTGTTGAACCCGGATTCCGCAGTTCCGGCCGACGCGATTAGCGAGGAGCAAACCTTCCGTAGCGAAGTCAATGGGTCTGTGCCTCTGAGCGGACATCGATCATCGTCGGTTCAAGATGAAATCCAAAACTTACAATGGTGAAGTGCGAAGTAGCGAAAAGGACTTTGAAACTTTACAGTTGGGTGCCTTCGCTACTCCAGGTTTGCTCCTTGCTCAAGGACCCATAGGTTTAACTGCGGAATCCGGGTTGAATCGTCACCACCGGCTGAGTTAATCTGTCGAGTGAAAGGGGTACCGATGAAATCAATCTGCTTCGTGTGTCAAAACGTCGACTGCCTGAGCCGAGGCTCCGAACCGCTCATGAAGGAGCTGACTGAGAAAGTAGCTGCGCGATCTCTCGATGTGGAAGTGAAACCCTATATCTGCTTCGGAGGATGCGATCACGGGCCGAATATCGTGCTCTATCCACAAAAGATTTGGTATGCCGGTGTCAAGCGAGAAGATCTGCCGGAGATCCTGGATTCCATGGCGGGTGGACCTCCCGTTAGTCGTTTGGACACGATCGATCCGGCGTTGAAAGAAATGGTCTATCAGCTGCTCGATACGGGCGTGTTCTAGTCGCCTCGCTGAAAACCTCCCGACATGAACCCCTCATAGCATC
>DASXSW010000269.1:0-2950 GCA_036505755.1 Binatia bacterium
TGGGTGAGCTCCGTTTTGGAAGCTTGTGATTGCGAGTGGGAGAAGCGGCACCTCTGGACCGAAGGGATTCTCACTCGGCCGAGCGACCTGTTTCGGCGCCAGATCTACGTCGACTTCTGGTTCGAAACGGTCGGTATCCAACTGCGCGATTGCATCGGCATTGACAATATCCTGTGGGAATCCGATTTTCCGCACATCACTTCTACCTATCCACACTCATGGGACGCCGTAGAGCATTCGTTGAAGGGTGTTTCGGCGTCGGATCGTGAAAAAGTCTTGTTTGGCAACGCAGCGCGTCTTTACCGGCTCGAATAAATATCATGGAACTGAAGTACGGACTTATCAGCGCGGATGATCATGTGCAGGAACATCCGCAGGTTTGGACCGCGCGCATGTCGCGAGAAAGGTGGCGCGACCGGATTCCTCATGTCACACGAATGGCCGATGGCACCGACTGTTGGATCGTCGACGGCCAGCCTGTCTCTTTAATGGGCGTCGCTCTGGCCAGCGCGGCAATGGCAGACCGTGGCGAGGAGCCAAAACGTTGGGACGATGTGCCTCAAATGGTATTTAGCGCGACAGAGCGGTTGAAAGCGATGGACATGGACGGCGTCGACTGCTCGATACTTTATCCCAGCGTAAGCGGTTTGGCGGCTGAAACATTCGGCAAACTTGACGATACCGAGTTGGAACTGGCTTGCGTGCAAGCTTACAACGATTGGCTGATCGACGAATGGGCCAACGTTAGCCCGCGTTTCGTGCCGCAATGCATCGTGCCGATCTGGCCAATGGAGCGGACAGTGGCCGAAATCAAGCGCGCCGTGGCCAAGGGGCATAAGGGCGTCATCTACCCGGCATCGCCGATGGAACTTCGCGGCGTGCCGCATATCAACGAGCCGGCTTACGATCCGCTCTGGGCGACTTGCCAAGAGCTCGGCGTGCCGCTTTGCTTTCACGCAGGAGCGTCGGCCAAAATTCAGTTGCGTCCGGGAGATGCCTTCAAACCGGCGGTGGCCGCCGCATTCAGTAGCGTCGTTCGCTCGGTCAGTTCGATTGCGGTGGTGGCGAATTTTCTTCTTTCCCGTGTGCTCGACCGCTTCCCCAAACTGAAAGTCGTGTTCGCAGAAAGCTCGCTCGGTTGGGGCGCTTACGAAATCGAGTATGCGGATTACCAGTCGGATGCCGACGGCTTGCCGTCGGAGGGTTACACTTTGAAGCCGTCGGAACTGTTCCAACGTCAGTGTTATTTCACTTGCTGGTACGATCGCATGAGTCTTCGGGTGCGGCGCTATCTCGGCAGCGCGAATATTTTGTGGTCGAGCCATTTTCCTTTGGCGACCTCGCCTTGGCCCAATACCCGGCAGCACGCCGATCTGAGTTTTGTCGACGTGCCGGAGCAGGAGAAGCGACAAATTCAATGGGAGAACGCGGCTAAGCTTTATTCGCTTTGATGAGAGTGTATCGCGCGTAATTCACATATGGCTTATAGCTTATGGCATATGAATCGAACCATACGCCGTAAGCCAGACGCTATAAGCAAAATTTATAACGGGCTGTAAGTAAGAGAAGGAGGCATCAAAATGCGACCGAAAGTTCGGCATGTCGCGGTGATGACGAAAAATCGCGCTAAAATGGTGGAGTTCTATCAAAAAGTGTTCGGCCTGGAGCCGAAGCGTGGATTTGGCGGAGCGATCTATATGTCCGACGGCGACGTCAACATCGCGCTTATCGAAGTCAAACGCGACGATCAACGAGAGGGCATCAATCATTTTGGCTTCGAGGTTGACGATCTCGACGACATCAAGCGGCGTTTGCAGGAATCGGGCTTTCACGCCGAGATCGATTCCAAGTCAGATAAAGATTCCGACCATCGGATACAGGACCCCGATGGACATTGGGTCGACATGGCGGTCCATCGCCGTTGGCCAAAGTAAGACGGAAAAGACGTGAGGCGTGAATCGTTAGGGGTGAGGCATTTGCTTAACGCTAATTCCTCGCCGCCTAAACGATGCAATGGATTCATGAAGTTGATCTCGTCAAAGCTAATCATTCTCTGGTACCTCGTGTGTGTGTCGATTCCACCGATCTATGCGCAAGAAAGTCCCGACCCAAAGGTGGTCGAAGCGGCACGGCGGGAGGGCGAAGTCGTCTGGTACACGACGATGAGCCTGGATCAGAGTAAAGAGTTCATGGATCGCTTCATAAAGAAATATCCGTTTTTAAGGCCGTCGGTCTTCCGTTCCGGCGGCGGGGCTTTGCTCAACCGCGTCTCATCGGAGGCGAAAGCGGGAAAATATTTGTTCGACGTCGTCCATGGCACGGGAGAGATTGTTTTGCCACTGATGGAACTGGGTCTTCTGGCTCCATACAATTCTGCCGAACGAAAAATGATCCCTGACGATCTCAAGGACGGCAAACATTACTGGACCTCGGTTTACGTCAACTCGATTGTGCTGGGTTACAGCACGAATCAAATCAAACGTGAAACACTGCCGCGGACTTACGAAGAGCTCTTGCAACCGCGTTGGAAGGGGCGGAAGATTTCGCTCGACGATAGTTACACGACTTTCCTGCAGGGGCTCATCTCCGCGTGGGGTAAAGAAAAAGCGATTGCCTACTTAAAGAAACTGGCGGAGCAGGAACCCGTCATTATGCGCGGGAGCACGGTGCGGGTTCAGCTTGCCGCGGCCGGTGAATTCCCGCTCGTGCTCGCCTACGCGAACATCATTCAGAACCTCGCCGAGAGGGGCGCGCCGGTGGATTGGGCGCCGTTGGAGCCCGCGATTATTTCCGTGAACACGGTTATGCTCGGCGCCAAGGCAGCACATCCCAACGCCGGCAAACTGCTCATCGACTTTACATTGTCAAAAGAGGGACAGGAGAAACTCTGGGATTTTCAACGCATCCCTTCACGCATCGACGTGGAGCCCAAGCCTGCCCGGCTGTTTCG
>DASXSW010000270.1:0-7300 GCA_036505755.1 Binatia bacterium
TTTCCTTTGATGATCTCCCGCGCCGCTATCGCGGTTGCGTCGGTTAGCGCGACGGCACCTACCGATTTGCCCATGAGGTCGCGAACACTTTTGATTTCCGGCGCGGCCATCAGGGCAAAAGTTACGTACTGTTGAATGTACAAAACGCGCTTGATCGGCAGTCCCCGCATAGTCGCGGAAATTCCGGCTCCAACCGTGGTAGAGAAATCCAGCTCTCCGGCCACGAGCGCGGCGAGCGCCGTTGGCGGTGACATCAGCACCAGATCCACATCGACATTCTCACGCGCAAAGAAGCCTTTGTCCTTACCGAAAAATAGCGGCATGGAGGTCAGGCTTTTTGTCGGGATATGAATGATTGCCCGCGTGTTGGATTGGGCCAAACACCTGATCCAAGGAAAGAGCACGAGAGCAGCAATCAAACCACCAGCAAACCGTAATACTTTGATTCTCATCCTTGTCCTAATCGCCGAAATACAATCTGTTAGGATTGTCGCTTAACATCGCTGAAACAAGCGCGGCATCGAGATCCGGTCGTCGACGAATTTTCTCCACCGCTCCCGGAAAGAAACAATCGTGATGCGGAAAATCGGACGCGAACACGAGCGTCTGGGCGCCAACGGTCTCAGCAACATAGGGCACGGCCTGCTCCTCGAGCTCGAAAGAGACAAAACACTGGCGGCAAAAATAAACGCTCGGTCGTTCTTTTAAATGAGGCAATTCGAACCGATAGGTCTCGGCGTGCTCATCCATCCGCTCTAGCCAATAGGGAACCCAACCACAGCCTGCCTCCATAAAGCCCACGCGTAGGCGGGGATGGCGCTCCAGAACACCACCGAGAATCAGGCTAGCCGCCGCGGTCATCTGTTCCATGGGATGCGCGTGCAAATGAAAAAGTGAGTAGCGGTCAAATCGTTCCGCGCCGGCCGTCGGCAAACGAATACCGGTACTGACATGTACCAATGCCGGAACGTTGAGTTGCTCGACCACGCTCCAAAGGGGCTCATAGGCCGGATGATCAAGATTACGGTGGTCCACCGGGTGCGGCGAGATAAACAGGCCGCGATGGTCCAGTTCCGCGACGGCGCGCTCTGCCTCTTTCACTGCCAGCTCTGGCTCCTGAAGCGGGATCATCGCAATCCCGAGTAGCCGCTCTCTGTTCAGCGCGCAATGTTCGGCTAACCAATCGTTGTAAGCGCGAAATAGCGCCGGCGCGAGTTGGGGATGGCGGACACCGCCGAGACGAAGCGCGTGCGTCGGGAAGAGAGCGACCCTGTCGATGCCTTCGTCATCCATCACTTTGAGGCGAGTCTCAGCGTCGGCAGCCAGTTGAAGAAGATCCTGGCGACCGGTTTCAGGAATGAAGCCCAATGGAAAACGACTCGTCGGGCCATCGTTGCCCGTGCTGTTGCCGTTCTCTAGCCCTGGAGTTTTGCTGAGAACGTCACGCAGCGACGCGTCCAGGTAACGTAGCCAAATATCACTCGGTTCAAACACATGCGCGTCGGCGTCAATAACTTTCTCTGTGCTCGGCACTCACCGCCTCCTGTATTACCAGCATCGATCGTTAGTCACTTTCCTCGGGCAAATCTCGTCTCTCTTTGGCTCTCCAGTTAGTTGAATTACCGCTGGCATACTGGCGATTCTGATGCCTCCCCCTCCTTGATCCTCCCGCGCACGGCTGGGGAGGAAAGAGGTGGGGGGCTGCTCCTTCACGCGTCTAGTGCTCGTGCTGTCGCCGCCGAGTGTCGATGGCTCAAGCCGCGCGCAGCGTGTAGTTGATGGCGATCCTTTCGGCGCCGTAAAACTGCTGTAAAAATTCTTCTTGATCGGTGAAAGGCCGGTTGGGCACGAGTCGACCCTCGAAGGATAGCTTCAGAGGATTCACGTCAAAGGGGAAAGGAAGCACTACCGCGTCGGTTCCATTGAGAACGTCGATTGTCAGAGTGACATTCGGCCGGTCAGGGGAAACCGGCACGGCAAGGCCGCTCAATGTCTGTGTCGGACCGTTTTTCCTGGCCCGACTGTTGAACGGATAACGGTTGCAAACGAACTGCGCGAACTGATCGAAAACCTCCATCAGATTAAAATTGGTCCAAAGATGCTTCTCGTTGGTCACATCAGCCAATTCCTGGTTTTTCTTCAACATCGGCAGCCATCCGGCGCGCAATTCTTTTTGCTCGGCGATGAATTCCTGCACAGCGGCGTCGCCGGTATAGTCGGGCATCGATGGCAACAGCCCCATGCCTTTAGTCAACAACGCTTCGCCGTGCATCGAGACGAAATAGGCGGCGTAGAGGTCTCGCGCCGCGAGTCGCTCGATGGCGCGGCGATACAGATCCAACCATACCCCTTGACCTAGGTGTTTGATGCTGCCGATATAATCCGATGGGTAACCCTGCTCGTTGACGGAAGGTTTGATTTCCCAGTCCCACCATCCGCTATCGTGCTCTTGGGCGGCGAGCACCATTGAGGTGTATGGTTGCAGCCTGGCGAATTGATCGTTGCCCCAGTGCGCCGCCAATACTCCTGCGATGCGTGAGTGATCAGTCTGCAGGATTAGTAATAATCTCGAATCATCGTACGGGCACACCATCATAGGCTTGATCCTCGCTTCTAGAGAAATGCGCTACCCTTGCTGTTTCATTATGTTACTACACGCGACGACTAATCCTTGTCCAATATATATTATTCATGATACGCATAGAAAAAAGGGTATGTTTTCCTTAAACAGGTAGAATCAAGTCTATGACATTCCATCAGCTTGAAATATTTGATGTGGTCGCCGATCAAATGAGCATTACGGCCGCCGCGCGAAAGATCAAAATCAGTCAGCCGTCGGTATCCAAACAGTTGCGCTTTCTCGAGCGCGAGTGCGGGCTCAAGCTGTACGTCAAAAGTGGACGGGGAATTAAAATTACTGAGGAAGGGCGCTTGTTGCAGGTTGCCGCGAAACCGATCCTCAAACAGATGGAGGATTTGAGAGGTTCGTTCCTGACAGGCGTTGCTGACGCAAAAGCTACGACCCTGAGGGTCGGCAGCACGCCGAGCCCCGGGGCATTTTTTCTTCCGGGCGTGCTGAAGTCATTTGTCGAGCTGCATCCCAAGGTCCATCCAACGTTGCGTACAGGTTATCCTGAGACTATCGAAAAAATGGTGCTCAATGGCGAGGTCGAGATCGCGGTCACGACGATTCTTCCGGATCATCCTCAGATCGTTGCCGAAGCGATCAACTCCGAGGGTATCGTCGCCGTCGTCGCTGCTAAACATCAATTGGCGCATAAGCGAAGATTGAATGAAGCCGAACTGATGAAGGCCCCGTTCGTGATGACAACGGGAGGGCGGATCGCGGAGGAAATCAAAAAAATCGGTTTGCGTTTGAATGTTGTGATGTGGTGCGAGTCGGTTGATCTTAAAAAGGCTGCGGTACAGGCAGGCCTCGGTGTCGGGTTGTTCTATCGTGGCAGCGCCGAAGCAGGTTTAAGGGAGGGATATTTTAAAACGATCGAAATGCCGTGGTTAAAGGACATCAACATCGCTTGCTTTGTCATCTATCGAAAGGGCATTCGGTTTTCTCCCACTCTGCTCAGTTTCCTCTCGCTGCTGCGCCAATCTTCACAGGCATGAGTGCGCCGCCAAAGCAGCTCTGCCGTGTCATTGGCTTAATTCGAAGTTAAACCTGCTCGCAAGCCATCGAATAAACCATGCGGTAAGCCAAAGTGTGAAGGTCACAATATGATCGAAGAACAAGACAGAGCGAAGGTTATCAAACGAATTAATCGGGAAGAGCTGGCGGAGCTTACCAAACAGCTTGTCGACATTTCCAGCCCGACCGGCTCGGAGAGGGCGATCGGCGAATTTATTTTGGCCTGGTATGCGCGCCACAATCTTAAACCTGTGCGCCAGGAGCTCGGTCCGGATCGTGTGAATGCGATTGGCATTTTAGAAGGTCGCGAAAATGGTGTCTCGTTGACGATTAACGGGCACATGGACACGAGTTATACGGGGACGGAAGAGGACCGCATGTTCTGTCGCGCTCTCGAACCCAATAGCGACCTGAAGGGAGCGATTCGAGAGGGCAAAGTTTTCGGGTTGGGCGCCTCCAATATGAAATCCGGCCTGGCGGCATTTATGGTCGCGGGCAAAGCCATCCGAGAGAGCGGCATCTCCTTAAAGGGAGATTTGATTCTCGCCGCCGTAGCCGGCGAAATCTCTCGGACACCCATCGGGCCCTATCAATCCGAAGCGTACAAAGGAGAAGGAACCGGAACGCAACATCTTTTGACCCACGGCATTCAATCCGATTACGCGATCGTGGCGGACCGTTCAGCGCATTCCATCGTCTGGGCGCAAAATGGTGTGGCGCAATTCAAAATCAGCACATTTGGCGATCCTCATGCCGCTTGGGGAGTTACCCGGGAAGAGAAGCCGCCTGAAACATCCAGTGCAATTTTGAAAATGATGAAAGTCTTGCAGGCTGTCGACGGATGGGCGGCGGAATTTGAACGCGCCCATGTGTATACATCACCCCACGGCCCGATCGTTCCCAAAGTCAATATCGGTGCGATTCAAGGCGGCGCTCCCTTTAGACCGAACTATTATCCGGGAGTTTGCTCGATCTATGTCGACGTGCGCACACCGCCTGAGCTGCGTCCAGTCCAGGTGCAGCATGAGCTCAAAGCCGTTCTGAGCCAACTCGGCATCGAGTGTGAAATCGAAATGTATGCCTCCAAGATGGGGTATCAAGCCAAGGGCGTTGAACCGGTTATCAAGGTGATCGAGGAAACTTATCAAGCGCTGTTCGGTAAAAAGACGCCGGCGCCGACCGGCTTACACGCCAGTATCTGGACGGACACCAACATTTATAACGAGCTCGGAATACCCGCGTGCAAGTTCGGCTTGGGCGGCGGCAGATGGAAGTTTCGCTCGGAGCAAATCGATATCGAAAATATTTTCCAGGCCGCTCAAGTTTATGCGCTCGCCGCGTTGGAGATTTGCAACTGGGAGAAGCGACCCGGCTGAGTCGCAGCGAAATTATTGCCCCAGCCTAGTGTGGTGTCTCAAAAATTCGTTGAAAAACTCCAAACGATGGCAGCGGCTGAAGGCCGCACTCAAATCCCCCTGAATCCCCCCTTTTTCAAAGGGGAATTTCTTCCGTAGGACTTAAACCCCTCTTTGGCAAAGAGGGGAAGGGGAGATTTTTGGCGAAACGGTGCGCTGTAGATCACGGGATCCCAGCAACGTGGATTTGGCCGCTTCGATGAGCCCAGTATGCGGGCGCAATCATTCGGCTCGCCCGGAGTGCGTCTTGCCCCACTTGGCGCGCATCGATTTTAACGTCTCGCCTTCACCAACCTGAACGCGCGTCTGGCGCAGGATTTCCCAAACTTTTTCATGCTCGCTACGCGCCGCGAGCTCGGCTTCGTAGTTCAGGTTTTCCGGCCATAAGCCCATCAGGTAACCGTGCCAGGGTTCTTGCGGTTGGAGTTTCGGCAAGCCTAGCTCCTCCCAGATCTCTTTGGCGCGAACCATAAATTCTTCCTTCGGTAAGGAAAGGGGAGGGAAGTCGGCTTTCCTCGTTGCATCGATAAGCAAGGATGATTCGGAGTTATCGTAGCGGCTCGATGGATGGGTTGCCACCATGCCGATCGGCGTAGCGCCGAACGGACGATCGCCGACGATCTTGACGTCTTTGTGCGGTTGCGAGCGGTGCGTGATCGCCCATGTTACCGCTATCGGATCTTTGACATTGATATCTTCGTCGACGGCGACAATCATTTTTCCGACGCGGTCGCCGTAGTCCAGCACCGCTTGCATCACGCCCCATGGATCTTCGTCGTTGCGTTTTTTAAGACTCACGGCGACATAGGGACGCATATTGACCAACGGCTCGATCATGTGCACTTCTTTGACGCAGTCGAAGCCTTTACTGATGATGAATCGTTTGACCAGCGTCGCCATACCCATCGCTTTGATCTTGGAGCTTTCGCTGGGCGTAACCTGGCTGATGATCGACACCCAGATCGGGTTCTTGCGATGAGTAACGCACTTGAGCTCGAACATCGTGCTCAAGGTGCGCGGGTCGACGTAACCCATGGACTCGCCGTAGGGCCCTTCCTCTTCCATATAATTGGTTGGAATGATCCCTTCGAGCACGATCTCCGAGGTGGCGGGCACTTCGAGATCGACGCTCTGGCACTTCACGAGTTTCACGGGCGCGCCCATCAGACCGCCGGCGAGCGCGATCTCGTCGATCTCCGGCGGCACTTTTTGGGTTGCGCAGTAGGACACCGCGGGAATCGTGCCGACGACAATCGCGACTTCCAATGGTTTGCCCAACTTGCGGCATTTTTCCCAATGAGTTGACAGATCCTGCGGCGTGCCCGACATGAGACCGGTCGTGGTTGGGCCTTTGATCAAGCCGCGGTAGTTACCTGCGTTGCGTCTACCGGTCTCCGGATCTTTGGTTATCCAGTGTCCGGCGGTAATGTACGGGCCATTGTCGAATCCTGGCGTCGACATTGGAACGGCGAACTCCATCAAGCCGCCATGCGCGAGCAATTGATCGCCTTTATGGATCTCCTCCTGACACGAGCCGGAACCGACGATGACCGGATCGATCAAATGATCCATGGCGTAAATCCAGCGATCGGCAACTTCGTCGGGTTGACATTTAAGACCGAGGCAGTAGATCGCCTCAGATCCCGAAAGCCCGCCGACGAGAACTTGGCAATTGTATTTGCGCTTCTTGCCGTCGGTAACGTTGTCGAACAAAAACCCGCGCCGTCCCTCTTCGGGTATGCCGCCACGGAACTGCCAACGGACCAGCGGTTGTAGCTCGCTGTCTTTGTTGATTTCACGGTGAATGCGATACAATTTGCCATGTTCATCCAATGCGGCGATAAACTCACGCAAATCTTCATAGGGCTTGGCGAAATTCATAGGACTTTTGTCTATGCTTTTTTCTCCGGGTTATCAAGCCGGAGAGCGTAATTTCACTTGCAAAAACGTGAATGTTCCGTAAGATTGAGCCTTCATCGACATGTCGTTAAGAATCTTCAATACGTTAACTGGAACGAAAGAAATTTTTGTTCCGCTGACGCCGGGACAGGTGCGTCTGTACGTTTGCGGCGTGACGGTTTACGATTCAGCGCACATCGGACACGCGCGCTCTCTCGCGACTTTTGATGTGATCTATCGTTACCTCAAGTTTTGCGGCTACGACGTTAAATTCGTGCGCAATTTTACCGATGTGGATGATAAGATTATCAACAAGGCCAACGAGGAAAAGGTCAGCTGCGAA
>DASXSW010000271.1:0-6601 GCA_036505755.1 Binatia bacterium
CACGCCCGGTTCCGCCCTGGAGAAGTTGCTAAGGGGGAAAAAGCTTTCTCTCGTGGACTGGCAAAACCAGCACCTCAAGCAGACATGGATGGCGAAGATCGTAGAAGCCTTTGGCTTTCCGAAAGCGGACAGGTGATCACACTGCGGGTAAGGAGCCGCTGGTTCAAGCCGTTCAAAGCGTTCAAGTCGTTCAAAACGGTGAAAATTTTTCAAGACCGACAACCTAATTTCGACCTTTCTGCCTCTGTACATTTTTTTGAACAGTCACGAAGAAATACTTTCGAGGGAAAAAAGGAAGGCAGGATAAGAGTTCTCAATGCGGCCGCGAACCCGCATGCCACGCTTCTCTGGCTCGAATTCCAGGCGAGCGCCGAAGGGCAAAAAACACTCATGAAGTCGACCTTGCCGCGACCATCTATACTCCCGGATCAGCGCACGCGAAGTTGACCCGCGGCAAAAAAATTTCGGTGCTGGCCTGGGAGCACTTTCCTAAAATGGGGAAGTACGAGGAAAAGATCATCAAAGCGTACGGCTTTCCAAGAGCCGAGGCAAAGTAGTTTGTGTTGCAGCAAGAAAGTCTTTTGCCACGAAGTGATTCATGATCTTCCGCTCGCCCCCAGAGAATGAAAATGGAGTATGTCCTTAAACCTCCTAATTCTCCGACGAGTCCGTCATTCCCGCATGCTTTTAGCGGGAATCCAGGCGGAATTCAGACTGGACCCCCGATTTAAAACATTCGGGGGTGACGGTCTTGGGAGTCACATCCCTTCACCCAGCCGCAATTCTCAAAGGAGAACACGAAGCTCACGAAGCACTCTATGGTTCAAAGCTCAAGGCGGCGCGGGGCCGACTTTGAACATTGAACCTTGAACAGTCGGTCTTCATATCACTTGCCGACGGCCTGCGCTTTCGGAAAGCCGTAGGCTTCGAAGACTTTCTTTTGCAGTTCTTCGAGCTTGGGCGCATGTTCCCACGCCACCAGGCTAACTTTTTTTCCTTGGGTCAACTGATACGGTGTCGTGCCGGGAACGAAGACCGAACCTTTAAAGTCCCGATTGATAATGTTTTGGGTTTCGGGACCGGCGATAAATTCCAGCCACAGCAGACCGGCATAAGGCGAGGCAGCTTTATCAAAGACGGCTTCGTGGTCGGCAATACGAATGGGGACAGGCTCAACCACCTTATAAGCCAGCGCCCCGCCACGGTCCTTATCCATCGCCCTCTTGGTGCTGTTCAAATTGGCACCAAGAAGCATGGCGTACTCTCCCACCGCCATGGCGGCGATAGTTCGGGAGTGGCCGCGAATCCAGATTGGATTCTGCGCCGCTAAGGCTTTGGCGAATTGCAGGGTTTTCTCCAATCCCCAAAGCGGCACCAAGTTGGCGACTTCTTGCGGGCGGATATCGACCAGGAATTTTCGCCCTTTAAACTCGGGTTTCAAAAAATCCTCCCAGGCATTTGGCACTTTGTCCTCAGAAATCAGATTCTTGTTGTAGGTCACAACCTGCGTATTTGTGGTATACGACACGATGTTACGATTAACGGGATCGATCATTCCCACCGGGATCTGCAGCACGCTCTGCTGGGCCATGCCCAAGACATCGAACTTTTTTTGGTACGGAAAATAATCGTCGTAGAAATCCGTCGTAAGGTAATTCACGTCCCAGCCGCTGGCGGTGCCTGATTTCATTTCCAAGAGCATCCTCTGGTAGGTATCGGTTCCGGCGATTTCTTCTGCGCGGATATCGATGAATGGATACTTTTTCTTGAACGCCTCGGAGACCGGTTTGAGATTTTCCATTTCGAGAGAACTTATGACGCGGAGTTTTCCTTCTTTCTTGGCTTTAGCGATGATTTCGTCGCGGCTCACTTCAAAGATAAACCCTTTGGACTCAGCTTCCTGCTTCGCTTTCTGTAGCGCAGCGCCCGCAGCCGCGGCACTGGCCGTGGTGGGCACATCGAAGATCGGCAGAAGAAGAGCCAGCAATAAAGTCCAGGGATTATGAAGCTTCACCTTACGCCTCCATTATCAAGTTTGCGGTTCATGCCCCCCCTCTTTCCTCCCCCGCAGCGGGGGAGGATGAAAGGTGGGGAAGTTCGCCAGAACTACAGATCATAGACTCAAAAGAGCCGCAAGATGGGCGACGTCGGGCAACTTCTCCAAATTGCGCAGGGTGTCGACCATGGCCTGGGAACGCTGCTCTCCGAGCACCGGCACACTCAGCAATAAAAACTTCTGCTCCACCTCTCCAGCGGAAAGGGGGTTATAAGGCGCGCCCGGCAGACGATCGACTAAGATGCTCACGTGGCGGCCATCCATGCTGTTGATCTCGACGATCGCGGAGCGCACCGCGGGAAATTTCTTGGTCAACTCGGCATCGGCCACAATCTCAACCCGTTTTTTTAATTCGAGTATCTGCGGATCATGCATGCGTTCAAAATCATGGGAGTTTTTAAAGTCGATTTTGCCGTCGAGCATTGCTACGGCGAGCAGGTATTGGCAGTTAACGTCGGGCATGTGGCGGTCGTTGATCGTGCGCGCCTGTGTGTCGGGAAGCCGAACAACGATTTTCTGGATTTGCCTGCCCTCAAGATGATGCTCTTTCACAAGAGTGAAATAGCCCTCGAGCGTCGCCTGCATCGGCTGTCCTGCGGGGTATTTCTTGATGCTGGTATCGAGAATCTCGTAACGGGAGCCAAGCTCCTTGATTACTTCTTCCGGTCTGGAGTTTTCCGAGAATGCCTTGAAGAAATTTTCTTCGCCTTCAAAAACCGTTGCGGTGCCGGTGAATCCCGCCTGCGCCATCAGAGCCGCGGTGAGACCGTTCCGCGCCGGCGCTCCCGAGAAGCACAACGCCTTATCGATGTGTTCGGGATCCTGGCGCCAGGTATTGATTCCGCATGCCTGTGTTCCCGCTAGTGCCAACGCGTGCCGGACTTGCTCCGTGCTGGCCGCCAACAAGCGGCTCGCGGCAGCCGCAGCGCCGAAAACGGAGCACAGCGAACCGGCATGAAGACCGCGCTTGCCCATCCATGCCCGATCGACGGCCTTGTTGATGCGGCACATGACATCATAGCCGAGGACAACGGCAACGATGAGATCGCGTCCGGAGCCGTGCCGCGTTTCCGCCACCGCGAGCGCCACCGGTAAAATGACAGACCCGGGATGAGTCACGGTCGGAAAATGCGCGTCATCGGTCTCGTCCGCGTGAGCCGTCATGGCATTGGCCAATGCGGCGAATATAGGACTACTGCGCAGATCCGTCGCTACGACTGTGGCATCCCGAGGTCCACTTTGACCGCGGACGAAGTCAATGGCGACCTTGCCCGGCCTGAGCGTCGAGCCGGAAATCATCGCGCCAATGGTATCGAGGATATGAATCCTAGCGCGATCGATGATTGCCTGTGGCAACTGCGCTGCCTGATCGCTGACAATGTACCGACTCAATGAGTCCGTTAGATTAAGATTCTCTGCCATACGTCTTTATTTACCTTCAACCGTTTGAACGGCTTGAACATTTTCAAAGCTGACCGCTAGAGGCGAATGAGGTCCGTTAACACATTCACATTAGATAATTCTTCGAGCTTGTCGACCGTCGCGATGATTTTTTCAAGATTTGGGTCTTTGAGCACCCGCGCCGCGTTGTCGCGAAATTTTCCTACCCATTCATCGCGCGACAAAGGATAGCGCCAATGGCTGCGCGGCAGCGGCTCGGCGGCGCTCACTTCTTTGCCGTCGCGCAGCTTGATCGCGACGGTCTCATAAACGATATCCGGATTGGGTGGAATCGATGGATCGACGCGCAGGCTCATCTTTTTGAGCAGCTGCTGCACATCGACAGCCAGAGCGCGCTCGTCGTGAAAGCTTTCAATGGTCAACTTCTGGTCCAGGATCGCCATCGCGACGTGATACTGGTAGCTGAATTTTCCTTCTAAACCGCTCCGCACATTGGGACGGTTGAAATGGCCGCGGCGCGGCACGATTAGCTCGATGGAATCGATTTGATCCGTCTTAATGTTGTGCTTTTTGACGAGCTGCAACGCGGCCTCGAAGGTGTGATGCAGGTGATAGCCGCTGGGGTACATCTTGATCCCGATGCCGGGCATTGCGAGGTGATATGGTTTGCCGAGAGTCGCGGTGAGTTGCCAGTTCTCCGATGATACGTCGGGGTAGAAGGTTTCAAAAAACGCGCCATCCAAAACATTAGGATTGGCGGAGAAACCGTCGCCAGCGAGCATGGCTGCGACCACGCCGTTGCGCGCTCCGTGGCCGGAGTGAAACGGCTTGGTCATCGTGCCGCTGTGCGAGCCGATGCCGCTCGCTTCGGATGATGCGATACCGAAAGCGATCTGTAAGCGCGGCACATCCAAGCCCAGAAGCTTGCCGACCGCCGAGGTGGCGCCAAACGTTCCAAAGACTGGCGTAGGATGCCACCCGCCACGCCGATCGGCGCAGCAGTGAAGTTTGCCTGTGATCTCGTAGGCCGCCACCTGGGCAACCAACAGCTGACGGCCAGACGCGCGCAGCGATTCGGCGATCGCCAAAGCCGCGGGAAAGGTCACGCCGGTCGGGTGCGCGCCCGGCAGCCACATGTCATCGTAATCAGTGGCGTGACAAAAGATGCCGTTGGCGAACGCGGCCTGCGGCGCCGACGTGCGCAGCTTGGTGCCCCAGACCGTGCACTCGGCTGTGCCACCGGTGCGCTCGACGAACTTGAGCGCTATCTTGCCGACCTCTTGCGTGCTGCCGGCCAGGGCGACGCCGATGACATCCAAGATTTGCCGCTTGGCGCGCTCCACGACCTCACGTGGGATATCTTCATACTTCAGTTCGCTGACAAAACGAGCGATGACTTCTGTATTGCCCGGCATTTTGTTCCTCCCATTCTTTCGGTTTGTTTTACCACGAAGCGCGCCCTCTCCTCTTTCCTTCCCCGCGGCGCGGGGGATGAAGGTAGGGGCGTGCCTTTGCGCATTACACGAGATGTTCCGATTGTTTTACCTAGCAGTGCCATGTGCTTTGTCATCAAATTTCTCAGGTCTCCTCGGGCTCTTGACTCAATTCCAGCGCCTGCTTCGATAACTCCTCCGGCGGTTTAGTGTTTCGGAACGTGAAATAATAAAGGATGTCATGCACAAACTGGATCGCGCCGCCGATAAAGAATGGCATAGAAGTCGAGATCGCCGACATCATATACGCCGCCGCGCTGGGACTAAAGGAACCGGAAAGCCGTTGAAAAACCGTGGTGAACCCACGTGCCCGGGCGCGTTCTTCGGGTGGGACCAGAGCCATCATATAGGACTGCTTGATCGGATTGTCCATGCGGCTGACGGCTTGCCGTACGATCTGGAGAATGGCGGCACTGCGAAAATCAGGGCAAAAGGGCAAGAGAATGAGCAGAAGCGGCGCCGGAAGATGAGTCAAGACGGTGGCATTGACGTTGCCGATCCGGTCCGCGAGCTTCGCGCCGATAAGCAAAGTCGCAGCACCGATCAGATTGGAAATCGCGAACAGCGGTCCGATTTCACTCACCGAAGCACCATACACCACAAAGAACCAGTAAGGCAGCAGCGAGCTGTGCAGCGACGAGCCAAAGCTGTCGAACGCCGAGTAATGCCATCTTGCCCACGAACTTTTTGCTTTTCTGCGGAATAATATTGCGCACAGAGAAGCGCTGCTGCGGCGCGTCTGCGTCATGCACCGTTCGCACCGGCTCCCCTTCCCGGTAAAATGAGATAATGACGACATAGAATAAGCTCGTGATACAGCCGATGCCAAAGAGCCATCGATAGGAGGAGAGTTCGTCCCAGCCGCGGGCTTGGAATAAATCCGGCAGCGCAGCGAGAAAAGCTCCCAGGGATCCGGCGGTATGCAGCGCTAGGGCGTTGATTGCGAAGATGGAAGTTCTTTTTTCGTTGGGACTCTTGTCGGCGAGCATGGCTACCTGGCCGACCATTACCGGCCCGCCCAAACCGCCCGCGCCCGATCCACCGGCCCTGGCGCCGATAAGTCCGAGCGCGGACATCGTCGCGACCACAAGCGGATCGCTGCTCCAGGCCATCACCCCGGAGCCGATGAGCGTCAGCAGTCCCCAGAAAATCATCATGCGCTTGCGCGAATAATGATCCATCAGCACGCTACCGATCAAAGTTTGCCCGACACCGCTGAGAGTCGCGATGCTGACTACGGTACCGATCGAAACGGTGCTGAAACCGAGCTTGGCAAGGTAGATCGCGAATATAACGTTGTAGAAACCAAACCCGAAATTCCTCACCGCGCCCGAGGCAATCAGTATGGCAATGTCGCGGGAGATTCCAAACTTAGGCATGATTTTTTGGAGAGCTAGTCCGCGCCGGCGTCCTTTGAATTCCTTGCGCGAGCGATCTCAAATTCGAAATTCGAATTTGTCGGAGTAGGAATTATGGTTGCCCATAACCCCCTCCACAGATCCGGACGTGTGGCATTACCGCATCCGGCTCCTGCCTCAGGTTATAACGCCAAAGCGATCCCAGGGATAAGGATGACAGATCCGAATCTGCGGAAGCCATCGAGCAACATGGCGCTTCATCCTAGTCCATGGCAAGTGAGTTCTCTGACTGC
>DASXSW010000272.1:0-4190 GCA_036505755.1 Binatia bacterium
GTCGCAACTTGGCGCGCATAAGGAGAATACTTCACGCGACTGATTTCTCAAAAGCGTCGGCTCGTGCGTTGAACGAAGCCATTAAGCTGGCTAAGCAAAACCGCGCCGAGATCCTAATCGTCCACGTCATCGAACCTACGCAGTACGTCGCTGGCGATGAGCTCGGCAGCGCCGAGATTTACACAAAACTCGAAGATATGGCCAAACGCGACGCCGAGGCGTCGATGTCAAAGCTTCTCAGGCGACTGAAGAAATCGAACGTCAAAGCCCGGGGTCTTTTGTTGATGGGGTCGCCGCACGATCAAATCGTCAAAGCCGCGAAGAGCAAGAAAGCCGATATGATCGTCATCGGCACTCACGGGCGCACCGGCCTATCGAAGCTGTTCATGGGCAGTGTCGCCGGGAAGGTCATTGCGCTGGCGACCTGCCCCGTCGTTACCGTTCGCGGAAAATAATTTGTAACGATGTCGGATCAGTACTCGCTCAACGACTTCATCCAGGACCTCGATCGCATTACGCGCGCTGAAATCTCACAAGAAAATATCATCGCCGCATCGAAGCCGTTACTCGCCAAGCTGGTGTGCCAACGGGATTGCATCGATGCCAAATTCAAAAAAAGAGGCGCCACCGCATATGGCCGCTACATGCTTCATCGCGCGCCGCTGTTTAATATCTCTTCGGTAGTCTGGGGACCGGGTGATAATGCCAAGGCACACAATCACGACACCTGGGGCATGATCGGCGTGGTGGAAAACGAGATCCAGGAAACGCGTTTTTGCAGGAAAGACGACGGCTCGCATAACGGTTGGGCCGAGCTTGAAGTTACGGGTGTATTAAAGAACAAAGCGGGAATGGTTTCTTGCTTGGTCTCGCCTAACGACGACATTCACGAGATGAACAATGTAAGTGACCGAGACACCGTGGAGATTCACGTCTACGGCAAGGATCTCACGGACATGCCCCGGCTGCGCTTCGACCTTGCAGCGAAAACGGCGAAAATCTTCGCCAGTCCAAAGTACGACAACTGCTGACGCGCTCGCCGGCTACCGCTCTAACTTGAGTTCCCACTCCAAATAGCGCTGCATGGCCTCTTTATTACCGCGCACCGACGGCGACAAAACGACATCGTTAGGCTCGACCAGGCACGCGTCGAGTCCTGTTTCCACCGGTAAACCTGCCGCCGACCACCCACGAACCCCGCCGTCGAGCACCGAGACGTTCGTATAACCGATCTCGGTTAGCGAACGCGCGGCAAGCGTCGATTGTCGACCATCGGGACAGCTCAGAACGATCGGCCGATTCTGATCGGCAAAAAACTCCCGTAGTTTGATGTCAATCCAGCCACGAGAAATCCACTTAGCGCCGCGCACATGAGCCGATTCGAACTCAAGGCTCGTGCCGACGTCAATAATCGACGCTGAGGAACCATTCTGCCCACGATGGAGGGTTTGCGCGTCAACATAGCGCGACGCTTGTTTTGCCGCTTCAAATCCCAATGGCTCGTTACGCACAGTGCCTTTAGCGACATTCTCGCCGTGTTTTGACCAAGCGCGTAGCCCGCCCTCCAGGACCGAAACATTCGGGAATCCCATCTGCCGATACCAGTAGGCCGCCATTACGGCTCGTGCAGATTCATTGCTGATGAAAATGATCTGGGCGTTTCTCACGGCGACGAAATCATCGGCCCGCTGCACGGCTTGTCCGCCGGGGACACTTAATGACCCGGGCACATGACCGGATTCGTATTCACGCTCGGAGCGCACATCGATGAGATAGGTTACGCCGTCGTGAATTCTCGCGAGCGCACTTGAAATCTCCCGCGGCGAGATCCACGGAATGTTCTCTTCGCTCGCGAGTTGCCGCGCCAACGACTTCGCCTGCGCATTGCTATGGAGCGGGGACGACAGAGCTGTGAGCGCCGGATTCTTTTCCAACTCCATGCCGGCGAGCACCCAGCCCATCGTACCGTTCTTGAGCGCGCGGACATTAGTCAAACCGAGCCTGCACAGCGCAGCCGTGCCGATGATACTGCGTGTTCGTCCGGCGCAGTTGACCACCACGGTCGTATCGGGCTTCCGCTTCAGCTCGTCGGCCCACAAAATCAGATCGCCGCCCGGCACGTTGATTCCATCCGGAATGCAGAATCTTCCGTACTCTTCCGGCGTGCGCACATCCAGAATAATCAAATTGCCCGAGCGTGCCTGTAAAGCTTTCAGTTCCTCTGGCAATATGTCCGGAATACTCCGTTCACGATGAATTCTCTCGCCGAAAGCCTTGCTCGGCACATTGACCCCGCTGACCGTCGCTCGGCCGTCTTTCCGCCACGCCGTCAGTCCGCCGTCTAGAATGGACACTTGCGCATAGCCGAGTTGAGCTAAGGTTTTCGCCGCGAGAGACGCCCGAGTATGGGCTTCATCGTAGACAACGATCGGCACCGCGGGATTCGGCACCAGTTGGCTGATCCGAAATTCGATCTGGCTACGCGGCAATGACGTCGTATTGAGAATTTGGCATTCGTTGTATTGGCCGCGCTCGCGGACATCGAATATGGCGTACAGCCCGGCGGAGGACATCAACTCGGCGACTTCCTGGCAAGATATTAAAGTGCTCATATGACTCCTGTCTCCAGATCAAGGTTCTTCGGTGCAAGCGGCTTGCACTATGGACAACATTTGTTCTACTTATGCAGGCGTCAAATACAAGCGCGATGTTCTCTCATCGATCGAGCTAATCGGGAGGATGCGATGGCAACCATTCATGAACATTTCACCGGTCTGTTTATTCCACACGTCACGCCATTCGAAAGTTCAGGCGCTCTCGATGTGGAGAGTCTTACCCGCCTCACCCAACATTTGTCATCGCTCCGCGGCGTGGCCGGCCTAGTTTCTTGCGCACGCATCGGTGAAAGCCCCGTTCTGAGCATCGAGGAGAAACGCCGCGTCTATGAAGTCTCCGGCAAAGCCGTGCACGACGCCGGCAAAGTGCATATCGCCACCATCGCACCCCAGTCAACGGACGAAGCGATCACCCTGATGCGCGATCTGGAAAACCTGCCCGTCGACGGCGTGATGATTTTTCCGCCGCTACTTTTCGCCTGGGGAAAAGTCGATCCCGATCTCAAGGTCCGTTTCTTCGAGGATCTCGCCCGCGAAACGAAGTTGCCCATCGTGCTTTTCCAGGTGCCGGTCAAAAGCTATTACTACGACCCGGAAACCGTTTGCCGCATCGCCCGCCTCGAGAACGTCGTAGCGTTCAAAGAAGCGTCGTTCGACATCAATCTGTTTACGGAAGCTATTCAGGCGCTCAAGCGCGAAAAAGCCGCTATGCGTGTGCTCACCGGCAACGACCGCTTCGTCGCCGAGAGTTACAAGCTCGGCGCCAACGGCGCGCTGATCGGCGTGGCCAACGTCGCAACGGAAAAATGGGGCGCCATGGACATCGCCGGACGCGCCGGAAAATTCGCCGAAGCCGCGGCGATCCAGCACGAATTGGAATCCGTGAAAGAATTGGTCTTCAGCGAACCCATCGTCGAAGCGGTCGCGCGCATTAAAGTCGTCCTCCAACACGAGGGGCTGATCAAAACCGCCAAAGTACGCCGCCCACAACTGGGTATTTCCGACGCGGAACAAAAGCAGCTGCTCGACAGCTACGGCGTATTGAAGCGGAATGAATTTCGCAGCGCCGAGACGGGAGCGGAAAGCAAGCGCCGCCAAGCGGTAGGTTAGCAATTCAAATAATCAGCTCGAAGGGAAGAACCTAACCAAGAAAACTTTTTTTTGACCTTCGTCTCGTAAAAATTAAGAGATCAGTTTACCGGTTCGCCGCCCCGTCCGGGAATAACCAACGCAAACAACGCAATCGTCACCGCCAGTAATACCATCCCGCTCAGCGCCAGTGACCAGTGCACGCCAATTAGTCCGCCAACGACGCCGACGGTCACGCCGCTGAAGGCCCGCAAGCCATTGTTCGACATGTTAAACAAACCGATCAAGCGCCCGCGTAGCTGGGTCGGTGCCTGTAGTTGCACGAGAGTTTGCGCCATCGAAAGAAACGTTAAATTGAGCAGCCCCGCGCAGAATAGCAACGCGACCGCCAACACGTAATTCGAGGACGCCGCGAAACCGACGATCGCCAGACACCAGAGGATCGAACAAATCGCGGCGTTGCGCGCGTTCGGTCTAAGCAGGCCG
>DASXSW010000273.1:0-6192 GCA_036505755.1 Binatia bacterium
CCTCGCCGAAAAGGGCGAGCAGGTGGTACTCTGGTGCCATGGCGCCGATAGCTTCCGGCAAATAGCCGACAAGAGAGAAAACCAAACCTATCTTCCGGGCATCGCGCTCCCGCCCAATATCGAAGTTACTCAGTCCCTCGATGAAGCCGTCGAAAGCAAGTTTCTGGTGATTTGCGCGGTGCCGTCACACGCAGTGCGGCAAGTTTTCACCAAATCTGCAGCCAAGATCGAGCCGGAGACGATGCTTCTCTGCGGCACCAAAGGGATTGAAGAAGGCAGTCTGAAGACGATGGGGGAATTGTTGTTTGAGATTCTTGGTCCGGAACGGAAAACTCGTCAGGCGTTCCTTTCCGGTCCAACCTTCGCGATTGAGGTGGCGCGCCGGCTTCCTGCGGCTGTGACAGTTGCGGCGTATGACGAAGGGGTGGCGAAAACGATCCAGGAGATTTTCAGCACGCAGAACTTTAGGGTCTACACCTCGCCGGACATCGTCGGCGTACAGATGGGTGGCGTCGTGAAAAATGTTATCGCCATCGCCGCCGGCATTAGCGATGGTTTGAGCTTGGGGCAGAATGCGCGCGCAGCGTTGATCACGCGGGGATTGGCGGAGATGACCCGCCTGGCAGTGCGCATGGGCGCGGATCCGATGACGCTTGCGGGGCTACCGGGATTGGGCGATTTGATTCTCACTTGTACGGGTGACCTGAGCCGAAATCGCACGGTCGGGTTACAGATCGCTAGCGGTAAAAGCTTGCAAGAAATCACGGCATCGACCCGTACGGTGGCCGAAGGCGTTCGCAATACCCGCTCGCTTCATTCCTTGGCCGCGCGCCTGAGAATCGAAATGCCCATTGTCGACCAGATGTATCAAGTGCTTTATGCCGGCAAAAAACCCGGCGCGGCGGTGCGAGACTTGATGCAGCGTTCATTGAAGCCTGAAGCGGGCTAAAATTGACATCACTGGGTCGGTATGATTCATATAACTACCTGGCTGTTTAGGCGGCCCGAGGGAGCATCATTACTATGAAACGAACCTATCAACCGAGCAATATACGGAGAAAACGGACGCATGGTTTTCTCGCCCGCATGCAAACACCCGGCGGGCGAAATGTGCTCAAGCGCCGCCGCGCTAAAGGGCGCAAAAGACTGACTGTAACCGTACCACCGAAGCGCGCACGTACTTAATTTCGTCACTGGAGATGTCGCTCAAAGGGACGGAACGGTTCCCGAAAACGGCCCGCCTGAGAAGTCGAGCGGAATTCTTAAAACTGTCGCGCGCCGGCAGCAAGGTTCAAACCGCAAATTTCGTCGTTATCAGCAAGTCGAACGACAAGGATGAGACCCGGTTGGGGATCACTGTCAGCGGCAAAGTCGGCAATTCGGTCGTCCGCAATCGAATCAAACGACAGGTCCGTGAGGTTTTTCGCCGACGCCGTGCCGTTTTTCCGCCGGCCACCGATTTTGTCATCATCGCGCGCAGAAGTGCCGCCGGCCTCCCTGGGAATGCGATTGCGAATGAACTTCAAAGTGCTCTGACTGATCAACGCAAGCGTCGAAAATTATGAAGGAAATGGTTCGCAAGCTTTTGGCCATGCTGCTCTCGGCTTATCACCAGTTGGTGTCGCCTTTACTGCCACCTGCCTGTCGGTTTTATCCCAGCTGTTCAGCATACACGGGAGCCGCGATTCGGCGATACGGAGTCCTCAAAGGAATTGCCAGCGGCCTCTGCCGGATCGGTCGTTGTCACCCGTGGCATCCTGGTGGATATGATCCGGTGAAATGATTCTAATCGATGGATAAACGCGCAATCATTGGTATAGCCCTGTCGATCCTTGTCTTGGTGGTCTACCAAGAAGTTGTTACGCGATATTACGGTGCGCCGCCGGCAGGTCCCGCACCCCAAGAGGAAAAATATGGCGGCGCGGAAAAATCCCCAGCGGGGCAAACGACCGCTGCGCCATCGGTGCCAGCTCCTGCGGCTCAATCCGCTCCCGCTCCGGTTTCCTCCGCCCGTTCGGCCAAGGACGTTACGGTCGAAACGGATAATTACGTTGCTGTCTTCACGACGCAGGGCGCGCGGCTTAAGAGTTTCAAGCTCAAAAGGTTTCGCAGCTCCGTCGACGAAAACAGCCCGCCATTGGAAATCGTCCAGACTGCGCCCGGCGTGCCGCTACCGTTGGGAGTTCGATGGCAAGCTCCCGCACCGTTCGAAGACAACGAATTGGTTTACTCGGTTCAAGGCGGCGATCTTAAGTTAACCGGAGAAGCCAAAGCGACGTTGGTTTTTCACGGACAAACTTCCAGCGGCACAGTGATCACCAAATCATTCGCCTTTTCCGGTTCCGCTTATCCGATTCAACTGGAGGTTTCGGTGAAAGCCGCCGACGGCACGCCGCCGATTCCGGAGCTCTTGTTGACTGACAAGAGCGATCATTCCGTACCAAATCACGGCGCTCCTTTTGAAGGGTTTATCGCGCTGATCGATAACAAGATCCGACGTGAGCCACCTGCGGAGGCAGCGAAGGGACACGAGTTTTCCGGCGACGTCTCGTGGGCCGGGTTCGGGCACACTTATTTTTTCTTTGCGTTGCTGCCTGACAACGGGGCGCAGCATAAAGTGTCGGTCCATCAAGACGGCCCAGCGCTAACTGGAGCCATAAGCGGACCGGCAGGGAGCGACCGCTATACGCTATTTATTGGGCCGAAGGAACTCGAGACGTTGAGGCCCTTGGGCAGAGGCTTTGAACGTTCGATCGACTTCGGCTACTTCGGTTTTATCTCGATCCCGTTTCTTTACGTGCTTCATTTTTTCCATCGTTTTACGGGAAGCTACGGCCTGGACATTATTTTACTGACGGTCCTGATCAAGCTCTTAATGGCGCCATTGACCCACAAGAGTTTCGTCTCGATGAAGCAAATGCAAAAGCTTCAGCCGCAGATGGAGCGGTTGAAAGAAAAATACAGCGACGATAAGGAGAAGCTGAACAAAGAGATCATGGAGCTTTACCGTCGCAACGGCGTCAATCCGCTCGGCGGCTGTTTGCCAATGGTTCTTCAGTTTCCCGTCTTCATCGGTCTATACAATGCCCTGAGCACGCCCATTGAACTGCGCCATGCGCCGTTTATGTGGATCAAAGATCTCTCTCGCCCGGACTGGGAATCGCTGCCTTTTACCTTTGGCAGTTGGCACCTTGGCATACCCATCCTCACCATACTCATGGGAGCGAGCATGTTTTTGCAGCAATGGATGACCCCCTCGGCGGGCGATCCCAATCAACGAAAGATGATGATGCTGATGCCCTTAATGTTTACTTTCATGTTCGTGTCATTTCCGGCTGGACTGACGGTTTACTGGCTGGTCAATAATCTTCTCAGTATCGGCCAGCAATATTGGATCAATCGCCACCACAAATAGGCCGGTTGAGGAAAGGTTTGAGGCATGGATTTCGTGGAAACCGAAGGCGATACCATAGATGACGCCATCGAAAATGCGCTCAGATCGCTCGGCGTGGCGCGGCATAGGATCACTGTCGATATCGTTTCCGAGGGACGAAAAGGAATCTTCGGATTCGGCTCCCAAAAGGCCAAGATTCGTGCGGCGCTGACAAAATCGACTTTGGATTTGAATGCTCCCGAAGCGACATCGACCATTAGTGACGAACAAGCCGTACCGGTCGATGATTCAATAGCGGTCGATAAGGCGAAGACTGCTCTGCGGCAAATTTTGGAGCTGATGGGCGTCAAGGCGACGATAGAGGAGAAACTAGCTGCGACCGGCGACGAAACGGTCCTGGAAATCCAAGCCGAGAACAGCGGCCTTCTGATCGGACGCAAAGGCCAGACTTTGGAAGCTTTACAGTACCTTATCACGCGCATCGCCGGCGAGCGCCCGGGCCATGAGGGACGCCACCTCGTAGTCGACGTTGAAAATTACCGCGCGCGACGCCGTAAGTCACTCGAGGACATGGCGTTACGCCTGGGCGAAAAAGCCAAACGGCAGCGAAAGACGGTAACAGTGGATGCGCTCAGCGCCGCCGATCGGCGGATCATTCACGCAGCGCTGCAAGACGATCCCTGGGTATCGACCAAGAGTCTTGGCCAAGGCTCCTATCGCCGGTTGCTGATCATTCCGGAAGGCGACCGCAAGAAAAAGGAAGCAGCGAATCCAGCTACAACAGAAAGACAGGACACAAGAGCGCAACAAAAGGGCGGAAAACCCACTCCTGCTCGTGTGACCGAAAACGAGGGGTAGTGGAGCTGCAAATGTTCTGGAACACGGACTCTCCAATAACGCTTTGTTGACCGAATTCCGTCGGTTCTCTATAGTGAATCTATGATTAACCGCCGTAAGACTAGACAGATTCAGCTCGGCAAGTTGAAAGTGGGCGGAGACGCGCCGATTACCGTCCAGTCGATGACCAAAACCGACACCCGCGACGTGCGCGCCACAGTGCAACAAATTTGGGATCTAGAGGCGGCGGGCTGCGACATCGTGCGCTGCGCCGTGCCGGTGCGCGAAGCGGCGGAAAAGCTCGGCGAGATCAAGAAAAAAATCCGCATTCCACTGGTCGCAGACATTCATTTTAACTACAAGCTCGCCTTGATCGCCATCGAGCAAGGGGTCGACGGCCTGCGTCTCAATCCCGGCAACATCGGCGCGCGAAAGTACGTCGAGGAAGTCGTCAGGGCCGCCTCCGAGCGAAAAATTCCGATTCGTATCGGCGTCAATGCGGGGTCGCTAGAAAAAGACCTGTTACAGAAATTTAACGGACCAACCGCCGAAGGCATGGTCGAGAGCGGGCTACGCCATATCCGCATTCTCGAAGACGTCGGCTACAACGAAATTAAAATCTCGCTCAAGGCTTCCGACCCATTGATGATGATCGAAGCCTATCGCATGCTCGCCGGCAAAGTCGATTATCCGCTTCATCTCGGTGTCACAGAAGCCGGCACGCCGACTGTTGGCACGATCAAGTCCGCAGTCGGCCTAGGCACGTTACTGGCCGAAGGCATCGGTGACACCATCCGCGTCTCTCTTGCCGCCGATCCGGTGGAAGAGGTGCGCGTTGGCAGGGAGATACTCAAGGCACTCAAACTTAAAACGGAAGGGCTTACCTTCGTGGCTTGTCCTTCTTGCGGCCGCGCCGACGTTGATCTAGTCGCCCTGGCCAAAAGTGTCGAAGAACGAATGTTGCCCTATAGCAATCTCGATATCCATGTCGCGGTGATGGGTTGCGAGGTCAATGGTCCCGGTGAAGCGCGAGCGGCCGATCTCGGCGTTGCCGGCGGCAAGGGCATCGGCTTGATTTTCAAGAGAGGCCAAGTCATCCGCAAAGTCCCCGAAACTGACATCGTCGACGCTTTGATGGAAGAAGTCAAAAAGTTCGCCGCTGAAAAAAAGGCTGAGCAAGCCACGGTTGTGGCGGACGCCTAGCTTTTACTATCTCGCTTCGCTAAGTTCTCGCAGTCACATCATGCGCTGGAGCAAATCACTCATACCCACGCTCAAGGAAGACCCCGCCGATGCCGAAGTGATCAGTCATAAACTGCTTGTACGCGCTGGCTTCATTAGGCAAATCAGCCGCGGCGTCTACGACTACTTTCCGCTGGCGTTGAGGGTCATTCGCAAAATCGAACAAATCGTGCGCGAGGAAATGAACCGGGCCGGAGCTCAGGAGTTGCTCATGCCGATCTCCGCTCCTGCGGAATTGTGGCAGGAAAGCGGCCGCTGGGAAATGTACGGCAAGGAGCTGTTGCGCTTCAAAGACCGACACGAGCGTGATTTCTGTCTTGGCCCAACGCACGAGGAAATCGTCACCGATCTGGTGCGCCGCGCCGTGCGGTCCTATCGCGAGCTGCCATTCAATCTTTATCAGATCCAAACGAAGTTCCGCGACGAAGTGCGGCCGCGCTTCGGCTTGATGCGCGGACGCGAGTTCATCATGAAGGACGCGTACAGCTTTCACACCGATGTTGAAGATTGCCGGCGCGAATACGACAACATGTATGAAACGTATAAACGCATCTTCAACCGTTGCGGGTTGCGTTTTAGGCCCGTCGAAGCCGACACCGGCGCCATCGGCGGAAGTCTATCGCATGAATTTCAAGTGCTGGCGGAGTCCGGCGAGGATGCGATTGTCAGTTGCAACAGCTGCGACTATGCCGCGAATATCGAGAAGGCCGAGGTAAAGG
>DASXSW010000274.1:0-3028 GCA_036505755.1 Binatia bacterium
GCGCAAGAAACGCCACATCCATGTTCAACATTCTCGCTTCAGCCAGGTCGCGGTCGCTCTGGTATTTCAGAACCATCAATCCGCTCGTGCCGACGACAAGGCCAATCCCGCCGACGGTTCCGAGCACGACGGGCACGCTAACAAGTGGATAAGGAGCCTGCCACCCGAGGAAGTGATCGTAAAATGCTGCGACGCTGGTCGATGCGAAGTCGAGCAGGAAACCATAGAAGACCAAATGGTGAAACCATCGTCGCGAATACGTGAAACTCGCATCAGGATAGCTGCAGCCGGCTCCGCCGCCTTTCATATAGGTCAGACCGAAGGCGTCCTTTGTGGCGCACCAGAGGTCGCTGAGGCTGATCATCTCCGACAAATGACCTTGGGTCTCGCGCCAGAAACGAACCGCGCCCATGAGCAGAACCGTAAGTCCATAAAGCGCCATCGCGAGTGCCGGTATCGTCATTGCGAGAAAGGGAACCACGCGGTAGAAGGCGCCCTCGCCGAGATGAATTCCGAATAAGATATCCGGCCCTTTCAGGCCCAACACCAGCAGCACTATGATTGCCAACGCGGCCAAAGTAATTAGGCTCACCGCTAGTCCATTTTTTCTGAACAGAGCAGAGAAAATCGCCGGCGAGCTGAATTCCCTGTACGTCTCCGTGCGCAGTTGCGACATGAGTTTAGGAACGTTCATCGCGAACTCATGGGGCGGCGCATATTGACAGGCATAGTAACAGTCGCGGCAATCGAAGCAGAGATTGGCCAGGTAGGTCAGATCCGCCTTGGTAAAAGTCCGGCGCAGCTCCATCGCCGGAAAGACGGCGCAGTAACCTTCGCAATAACGGCAAGCGTTGCAGATCGTCATCTGTCGCTCGCCTTCTTTGAGCAATTCAGGAGGTAGCATAGCGTGCCGCCTCCCGACCGGCGATTCTGCCAAAGACGGAACCGATGGTCAGCCCGAATCCACCCAAATATCCCTTTCCGAGGATGTTGCCGGCCATCACTTCACCCGCTGCGAAAATGTTTTTTGCCGGCCGGTCTCCCGGCATGATGACCCTTGCTTGCTCGTCCACGGTGACGCCCAGATAAGTAAACGTAATGCCCGGGCGCAAAGGGTAGCCGTAGTAAGGTGGCGTGTCGATCGCCCGTGCCCAGTGGCTCTTCGGCGGATGGAGTCCCTCGGTCCGACAGGAGTCCAGGCTTCCCGGGTCGAATGCTCCCGGTCGCACCGCCCGGTTAAATTTATCTACGACCGCCACCAGCGCCGGTGGATCAAGACCCAAGGCCGCGGCCAGGTCTGGGATCGAGCCAGCCTTGACTGGAGGGAACACCGAAGGCATGAAAAGCGGCAGCGCGTTGGCGTCGACGATCGAGTAGGCGATTTGATCCGGCTGCTCCGCGATGAGCTTGCCCCAGATAGCATAGCGCTTGGGCCAAAAATCTTCGCCCTCGTCATAGAAGCGCTTGACTTCTTTGTCGACGACGATCCCAAACGGCACGCTGTCAAGACGCGTGACGATGCCACCGTCAAACTTCGGCGCCCGCGCGTCGAGCGCGACGGCGTGACAGCCACGCGGATTCCCAACCGGTTTCGCGCCGTGCTTGAGCAGTTCCTTTAACATCTGTCCCTGATTATGCTTCGTGCCGCGGATGATGAAGTTGTCGGCCGCTTCTCCCCAGTACTCCTTCAGCCAGGGAATATTCGCCTCGAACCCGCCCGAGGCAACGACGATGGCCCTCGCGTTGAACTCATGCGCTGCCCCATTGCAAATAGCTAGCGCCGAGAGGAACTCTCCGTCACCTATCTTGAGCTCGCGAACCTCTGATTCGTAAGCGACCTCCACGCCGAGCCTGGAAGCGGCGTTGTAGTAGGCGTTTACCATTGCCTTGCCACCGCCCAGCATGAAAAGGTTGGTCCTCCCCAAGTGAAGGGTGCCGCGCAGCGAACCCTGCCAACGGACGCCGTTCGCCGGCATCCACTCTCCGAGCTCCTCCGAAGCGCGAATCGTCATACGGGCGAGATGCTCGTTGGTCTCGCCCCCGGTGACTTGCAGGAGGTCGTCCCAAAATTCCTCCTCGCCGTACGGGCCGGTAAGATAAGCCGTGGCCGCCTTGTGCATGGCGCGGATGTTGCGCGTATGCCGGCTGTTGCCGCCGCGCAAGTCCTTCGTCGCACTCTCGAGCAGTAGCACACGCGCGCCGGCGCGCCGCGCGGTTATCGCGGCGCACAGTCCCGCGTTGCCACCGCCGACGACTAGGACGTCCACCGATGATTTATGTTCTGCCATGAGAAAAACTTTTCCACCACGAAGAACGACCCCCTCCTTCATCCTCCCCCGCGACGCGGGGGAGGAAAGAGGTGGGGGCCCTTCGTGGTGAAAACTTCATTGCAATTTCGCAGTGGAAGTCATTTTTCCATGCGTAGGCGTGCTATGCCTCGCTTCCGTGAAACCGACATTCATTATTGCGCCCGCGGCACGTTGAGCTCGCGGCGGGCTTTTTCGAGAAAGCTGTAGTCGACGACCTGAGAAACCGTGAACGGCTGAGCGACTTTGGAATCTTCACGCACCAGGTCGATCATCAGCTGCATGCCTTCGGTTTTGACCGACATATCGCGGATGATTCCACGCCCGAACTGCTTCAACATCTCGCTAGCGAGGCGGCGGTCGTGCAGTCGCCATTGCTTCATGATGATATTGATGACGTCTTCTCGGTTTCGCGGATCCAGGCTGAAGATAAATCCTCGCAGCGTGGCGCGCACCATGGCGTAGACTTCGTCCGGGTTGTCTTGAATCCTTTTCACTAAAGCGCCGAAACCGTTCTGAGGAAAATTGACAACGTCGCCCAAGAAAAGCAGTTCGCCGTAGCCTTTCTCCATGGCGATGATATTTTCCGGCACGCCGAGGAGCGCCGCGTCCACCGCTCCGCTCTCCAAAGCCGTCAGCCGGTTGCCTCTAAGCGGAACGACACTAACGTCGCGTCCCGGGTCGAGGCCGAAGTGTTTGAGCGCGGCGTCGGCCATCAACGT
>DASXSW010000275.1:0-4735 GCA_036505755.1 Binatia bacterium
CCAGCCTGTTTAAAAGCAATCCCCCGAGTGATCGCCTCATTGAGCCCCAATGCTTGGCGCGAGTCAGTCCGGGCAACAATAAAAAAGTCACTATCTCCCTTTGCCTCTACAGCCGCGGTCAATTTTTTGAGCTGCTCATCGAGAGCAATAACCTGTTTTCCTTTCATATGGCCGCAACGCTTAGGCCAGACTTGATCCTCGAGAAACATACCGGCCGCACCGGCGCGAATGAGATCTTGTACTGTTCGAATGACGTTGATGGCGTTGCCGTACCCGGTATCGGCATCGACAATCACCGGGGTATCCACAACTGAACAGATTCTTCGCGCAGCGCCCACTACTTCTGTCTGGGTCAGCAGGCCAAAATCAGGTTCGCCCAAGAGCGTCGCCGAAACGCTATAACCGGTAATAAAAATGACTTCAAAGCCGGCGCGCGCGGCAATCTTTGCGCTCAAGGCGTCATAAACGCCGGGCATGATCAGCTGGCCATGTTGAACCAGAGCACGCCGTATAAGCTGCGGGTTCGTCATTACGCTTTGTCGCTATTTCGTCGACTTTTCCTATTCTATCTTCTTGGTCCACGCCCGAAACCGCTGCGTTGCGGGGTGAATTCTGGTTTTGGCGACGCCCGTAAAAGCCTTGCTGGCTTCAAACCAAGAATATCGTGGGCATAGCGGGACATGTCTAAGTGATCGCAACGCGCCTTGAGTTTCTGGCGAATCTGGTGGCGCCGCACCATGTCAGTCCTCGCGGCTTTCAAATCCTCGATGTCAAGCATTACGTCGGCCTCGTGACTACGTAGCTTGACGTGCACAGTGAACCGCGATCCCTGGCCCTCTTTCGCCGTGTAGTCGACCTTCTTATCAATGCTGCGAATGATATCTCTGAGCAGATTCTCTTCTTCTTGGAATACTCCCTTGCCAAACATGAACCCCTCCTTGGCCGATGTCATGAGTAACTGGGGACGCACCAGTAGATGGGGGGAAATCTACGCCAATACCACGGGAAGATCAACGTTTAGCCGAGATCTAACATCAAAAGCTTTCGACGGCGGGGCGGATGTCAATCTCGTGTGACCAGGCAGTTCGTGGTTGTCGGAGGCAAGCGATGACTGCATCCGCGATGGCGCTGGGGGGAATGACCGTTTCCACAGGCCGATTGGGCTCACGCTCTCTCAGCCTTGGCGTGTCGATTTGGCCGTCGATGATGACGTGAACAACATGAATTCCTTTAGGATGGAACTCTCGGGCCAAGGACTGGCCAAGCATCCGCAGACCCGATTTCCCGATCGCTAGCGGCGCATAGCCGGCGCGCCCGCGTAGCGCGGCTGTTGCGCCCGTGAGCGAGATAAAACCATGGCCAACTTTCAGCATATCCGGGATCACTGCTTGGGCTAGATGGAGCGCCCCCATGACATTGGCTTCGAACGACTGGCGGACTTGCTCAGGGTCTAGCTCCAAGATTGTGCCGCGGCCGTAGCCACTGGCGTTATGAGCAAGGGCCGTGATCGGGCCCAACGTTTTTCGAACCTGCGCCACCGCCGACAACACACTTTGGCGATTGGTGACGTCGGTCGGAACGGCCAGCGCTTGGCTGCCGCTGGCAGTAATTTCTTCGGCCACCGGATTGCTTGATTCCGCGCGACGTGAAAGCAGGCCAACCGCATAACCGGCGCGAGCAAAGGCGCGCCCTAGGGCTGCGCCCGTTCCCGGTCCAACACCAGCGATGAGAGCAACTTCCATGACTTAAGAGTGCGCTTCAGTGTTAACGAACAGTTCGTCGAGAGACATCTTTCTGCCAAGCAAGCCTTGTTCTTGGGAATATTGCATCAGAGTTTCCAACGCCTTCTTGTTGATTTCGCCCAAGCCATAGACCCACGGATCCGAACCGAGGATTTCCTCTTCCTCTTCCTGAAAGTAACGGAACCACGCCAACGGCACAATCCGCGGATTTTCCATGCGCTTGTACGCCGCTTTCTTCGATTCCTCAAACGCCTGCATCAAATTGATCGGCACCCACGGATATTTGTCAACGATCTCTTGCTTGATTGCGGCCGCGTGCATGATAGGAAAAATTCCCGTGCGCTTGTAATAGTCGATCTCCAGGTCGCGGTAATTGGGAAACAGGCGGATTACTCTTTTGTCTTTGTCGAGAATCGGTTGAATCAATTCGGGGTGAATGAGGGCATCCAGCTCGCCTTCCAAGAGCATCTTCTCGACGCTCTTCCCCGGCGCGATACGCTGGATTTTCAAATCAGCCGGCGGTGTCCAGTCGACCTCCTCTTCATCCTGCTTGAACCAAGTGATACTGCGGTGCGGCACGCCGTGTTCGTGCTCGAGAATACCGCGGATCCACAAATTGGCGGTGGCTTGAAAGTTACGCAGGCCGACTTTTTTGCCGATCAAATCCGTCGGTTTGGTGATATTCTTAGCGGTGTTGATATAGATGAAGCTATGGCGGAAGCGGCGATGCAGGAAAACCGGAATGGCAATGAACGGCAGACCCGTATATTTGGCCATCAAATAGTTCGACACGGACAGTTCAGCGATGTCGAACTCGTGGTTGCGCAACATGCGCCAGTGCCTAATATCCGAGGTCATGTCGGTTAGGACGGAAAGCTCGATGCCGTCGGGCTTGATTGAACCTTCTTTCAAAGCACGAATGCTTTCGTAATCTCCAACGGCCAACGTGAGATGAATTCTCTTGCTCATGCGGGTGTATCTACCATGCTTATCCGGCTATGCCAATTGCCGATATGAATCAATTGACTCAGTGTGCCGTCTTTGTTAATAGCCTCTGCACGCAAAAATCTTGAGGAGTGAATCCGATGGAAACCCGTGCGTTGATATCGAGTCTAATAACTCTCATCGCCATTTCTGCAATACCAGCGGCAGCTCAAACACCGGTTCGCATCAACTGGACCGCCGTGACCGGCGCGCAGAGCGGCATGTTCATGGCAAAGCAGGAAGGTCTCTTCAAGAAAAATGGTTTGGATGTTGAATTGATCCATATTCCGTCAAGCTCTAGAGGGATACAGGCTATACTTGCCGGTGAAATTGCTTTTTCTTTTATGGACGGCTCCAACGCCGCCCAAGCGAGTCTCAAGGGAGCGAACATCGTCCTTGTCGCCGGTGCGACCAACCGCCAGGTCTTTTCGCTCATGGCAAAGCCGGAATTTAAGAAGATCACGGAATTGAAGGGCAAAAAAGTCGGCATCACCCGGGTCGGGTCATCGACTCACACTTCAGCTCTCTATGCGCTCGGTTCCGCCGGACTTAAGCCCGCAGACGTTCAACTGCTGCCCTTGCTCGAAGTTCCCAATATATTTACCGCATTGGCCGCGGGGCAGATCGAAGCAGGTGTGGTATCGCCGCCGACCAACGCGAGAGCGAAGAAGGCTGGATTTGTCGAGCTGATGAACATCGCCAAAGAAGGCCCGGAATTTGTTTCAGTCGCCGTCGGCACAAGCCGGGCATATGTGAAGGCTAACGAAGATATCGTTCGTCGCGTGGTGCGCGCTTACGCTGAGGGAGTTCAGATCTTCAAAACCAACAAGACAGCGGGGCTGAAGATGATCCAGAATCAGCTCAAAGTGAAAGAGGTCGAGATTCAGGAGGATACGTACAATCAGTTTCGTGAGTATTTGGAATTCCCGCCCTACGTCAGCCGGAAAGCAATGGAAGCGGTATTGACTGATATTGCCGCGAACGATCCGGCCGCTAAAGGCGCAAAGCCGGACGACTTCATGGATATGCGCTTTGTTGCCGAGGTGGACAAGAAAGTTGGCGGCAAGTGACCAGCTTCGGTAAGAAGTCTGAGCTTTACTTCAGCATCAAGCCCAGCGAGTTCTAAGTCGCGCAAAACGATCGAATATATCTGCGCCCTAGGTCTGTGACGGATGAAACCACAATCCGCAAAAGTAAGAATTTGTTTTTTTCATGCCGCCAAAGAAACCGAGGACGGGCACGGTCATCGCACAAAACCAGCCCGGTTTGTAAGAACTCTTATTAGAAGATGATTGAGGAGAAGATCAGAGGGCGGCAGATCAGCGACGAGCACACGTCAATCCAGTTGACGGGAAAGCGTGGAAAAAGCGAGGCCGCAGAGCCCTACTCAGAAAAAGCGAACGACAAACGCCGAGATCATACTCAAGTAGGTCAGCCAGAAAACAAGAAATTGCCAGTTAATCGTCCCCAACCGAGAAGTAGATCTGGACCTAGAGATTGTTGCGACTATTTCCATCTGGTTTCTCCTTTCGACTGTAAAGCTAAAATGCAACAGGTATGCCAGCTGGATTTCGGGATAATCTGAGATAAGAAGCGCCAATTAAATAATCTAGCGCCACGACAACGATTCACAAATGGCTGGCTAGCTTAACCGAATGCCGAAAAATGGCTCCCTGTTTTTTGGGTCGTTACCATATGGCGCCATAGATTTGGCGCCATGACTAGCCGATCTGTTTCGCAAAGACAGTCCTTGCCTTTAGAGCTGCGGAGGCTCACAAGAGTTTGAACCTTGGTTAACGCGCCGCCAAAAGATAGCTCGAAGTGTATCGAACCGAGTAGAACTCAATCTCAATGATATGGAAATTAGAAAAGGGAGAGCTGCTTGGGCGTGTCGTCGAAGACAGAACGGCCGTCCAGCGAGCGAGAGATCGCGTTTTCGTGGGCAATGACCCCATCGAAGTTGGCTTCGGGTTCGAAGCCGTCGCGTTTGTACGGGTCACCAAGCCTTG
>DASXSW010000276.1:0-10276 GCA_036505755.1 Binatia bacterium
GAGCGAAAAATGGATTTGCACAAGTGGACTTGTGTAATTGACTTATTTGGCAAGAACTACGACGGGACTATGCCGAGTATCGTATTTGCCTGTGACGAGACTTGGTTAGGGCTCTTTCCGGTAGCGCCGCCAAATCCTCCCATCATAGAGTCTGGTGACCGCCCAGACGGACGGATCTTTCCCGGTCCTTAATTGAGTGAGCGGATCGCGTGCCAAGCTGTTCCTGAACCGTGCGCTTCATGCGACACCGGCGCGAGAACTTTGTAAGGATCGCCGAACTCGGATGCGGCCTCGAGCACTTCAGGGTGGTGCAGCAGCGCGCGATCGAGCATACCATGCTTGTCGACAATCAGCCGATCGTCGATGTAGAGGCGGGCGTTGAACACTGAGCCGTCCATGTGTCGGAAGTTCGGATGCTTGCGCGGCGTTCCAAGCCCGGCCCAAGGCATCTTGCTGATTAATTCCCAATGCATCGGATCATCGATGCCATGTTGCGCTGACGCTTTCGGGTGGTAGCCGAACATGATTTCGATCAAGCGGTTTGATTCGGGGACTTCTTGAAATAATCTGCGGCACTCTTCGCCGACTTCACCGCCGCCGTCCACTTCAGTGATCAAGCTGTCTTTCACGTTCCAGCGCATCGGCTCGGCCAATCTTCCGGCAACGCCTTGCACGCAGCTGAGATACACTTCGCCGTTGGCCTGTCCGTCACCATTGAAGACGCCGCACCGTCCCCAGGGAAAATGGCAGCGCCCGGGAGGATCGCCGGCGCGAAACTGCATGCCGTAGAGACGTCTACCGTCGTAGGTCGCGGTCAAGTTCGTGCCTAACGAATCTTCGAGGCGAACTACTTTTCCCGCGGCGACCACTTCGCGCACTTTCTCGGCCAATTTCCATAGCACCTTGTTGGGAAACTTCGCGTAGTCGCGCGCGAGAAGTCCGGCGTTGCCTTCGAAGTAAATATGATAGGGCTTCATCCGCTGCTCGTGGAGCTGGCTTCCGCTTTCTTCTCTCTTGCGACCCATGGCACGATGGGCCGGGGTGAATGTAATGAACACAGGCCACACCCAAATAACCACGTCCGATGCGTGCATCGCTTCTAAGACAGCCTGGGGTACAGCGCCGTAACGGGCGATCGGCTCAGTGACAAGGGTCATCGGTTCGGCACCGAAAAAGCGCAGACCCGCAGTGAGCGCCTCCAAAGTGGTTTTGTCGCTGCGCGTGTCGGCTAATAACAGCACCTGATCGCCGCGGCGCAAATCCGCGGCTTCGATCATGTTGCGCACTCCGATCATCATATCGGCTACCTGATACGTAGTGGTCATGACGTTTCTCTCCTCAACTGCTTCGCGGCTCGTAACGCCGATCTTTTTGCCGATTAAATCTTTCAGACTCTTTATTTCGGGTTGGCCGGACCACTTGATAGCCGGGGCGGTCGATGTTGGTTTAGACCACTTTGATTTCTGCCCCGCGCAACATCTCAATTCGCGTGTATATATCAGGTCCCGAAGTCAGACAAGTTATGAATCGAGCAATCGGTCCTTGCGTTTTGGCGCCCTGAAAGGTTATGCAAAATCCACGATGGCGTTTATGAAAGTCGGAAACTCAGTTTTTTCTCTATTTTTCATGCTCGCGGTTTGCACCGCTCCTTGCGGCGCGCAAAACCCGAAGCTTGAAGACATCCGCGTTTCGTTCGCGAGTTTCGGTGTTATTTATTATCCGCACTTTATCGCCAAAGAACTGGGCTTCTATCAAGATGAAGGATTGAATATCGAGATCATCGCCATGCCTGGCGGATTGGCGACTCAGGCGTTGGTGGCGGGCGACCTCAATTTCAGCACATCGTCAGGATCGTCGCTCAACGCCAGCCTACGCGGCATCAAGCTTAAAGTCGTTTACGTAAATCTCGATCGGCCGCTGTATCGGTTATGGAGTTGGCGCGATGAGATTCGCAGGGTCACCGATCTGCGCGGTAAAGCTATCGGCGTGGCGTCCCGGGGCGATACGATGGAGGGCGCCGCAAATTTGATGCTTCGCAAGCACGGCATGGATCCGGTACGAGACGTGATTTGGGTTGCATTGGGCACTGCAGGACGTCTGACTTCTCTCCTTTCGCGGACCGTCGATTCGGCCGTGCTTGGTTTTGCCGATTCCCATCTACTTCAGACTCGCGGTCACCCGGTCCACGAAGTTGCCAACATCGGCAAGGAAATCAAAATGCTCTACACCGGTTTAGCGACCTCAGAAGAGCTACTGGCCAAGCGCCCGGATTTGGTACGCCGCTTCATTCGTGCGACGGTCAAAGGAAGGGAGTTTTTGAAGCGTTACAAAAGCCAGTCCCTCGCATTGGGTAAAAAGTATGATCGCTCGCCGGATGATGTGCGCAGCGCCGACTATGATGCCACCATGGAGATGATGACCACTGATGGCACGGAAGACTTAGAAACACAAAAATCCGACATCGATATCGGTAGACGCGCTTTAGCTATTCAAAAGGAAGTGATGCCCCAACAGGTTTTTGATTTTCGCTTGGTCAGAGAGGTTTACAAAGAACTGCGGGAAACGGGATGGGAGCGCGCGCTGAAACCGATCAAGTAATGAAGGAATGAACTGTGGCCGCGGCAAGCCGTGGTTGTCACAACGTCGATGAGATCCACCCCCGAATGTTTTTGTTTAGGGGTCCGGCCGGACTTTCGGCTGGATTCCTGCTAAAAACATGCGGGAATGACGGACTTTGACGGGATTGGAAATCAGCATTACCCGCTCATCCGTCGGGAAATCGACAGAAGAAAATTAAATGGATATCGGGTTACTGTTGCACACGCGACAAATCATCCGGCAAGAAGACGCGGCGAAAAGTTTCGATCAACTGTGGTCGGATGCGGCTCTAGCGGAAGAGTTGGGCTTCGACCACATCTGGTTAGGTGACAGCGTCACGGTTTTGGACAAAGCCCGCGGCGATTGTCTGACCACGATGGCCGCGCTGGCAGCGCGCACGAACAAGATTAGAATCGGCGCGGTTCCCATGCTCCCGGCTTTAAGAAATCCGGTCCTGTTGGCTCACGCGCTCGCCACCCTGGATGTTATCTCGAAAGGCCGGATTATGCTTGGCGTCAGCGTCGGACCGGTAAGAGATTACATCCAACGTCAATTTGCGGCCTGTGGAGTTCCTCCCCAGGAGAAAGCAGGACGGTTGAACGAGTCGATCGAAATCATGCGCCGGCTTTGGAGCGAGAAGACGATCAACTATGATGGGCGCTATTTCAAATTAGACGATGTTGGAATACTGCCTCATCCGGCGCAAAAGCCGGGGATTCCTATCTGGATCGCCGCGGATCGAAACGAGAATGGATTTAAGCGAGTCGGGCGTCTGGGTGACGGCTGGGTCACACTGGCGCCGACGCTGGAGAGATTTGCTGCGGCGAGGCATAAAATCGATGAATATGCCCAGGAGCATGGCCGCCTGGACAAATGTCCTGTCAGCGCTTTATATGCAAGTTTCAATATTCAAAGCGATGGCGCCAAAGCCAAAGACGAAGGCTGGGAGTGGATGGAGCGTTTCTTCGAGCAACCCAAACAAAAAATCAGTTACCACTTCACTATTTTCGGCACGCCGGCAGAATGCGTGCGTTTGCTGAAGGGATACGCCGGGGCAGGTCTCACAACTATCATCGCCCGGATCGCTTCGGACGATGTGCGCGCGCAGGCGCGTCTGTTGATAAACGAGATTAAACCGCAATTGGCGTAATAATATGGAACAGCTTCGTCTGACATTGTCCTGCAACGAATACGACCGAACGCGCTTTTTGGCCGACGGAACCGTGAAGGCGGAAGGCATCGATCTAACCATCGTCGCGTTGCCGTCAGAGGAGCGCCACAGACGGTTTTCTCGCGATCTCGAATTCGACGTGTGCGAGCTTCAGATGGGCGTGTTTCTCGGTTGGATGGCCCGCGGCGCGCCGTTCAGCGCGATCCCGGTATTTCCGCACCGGAAATTTTGCCATGGCAACGTGCTGCTCAATTCTGCAAGCGGCGTTCAAAAGCCCGAAGATCTTGCCTGCAAAATTATCGGCATGCGCGCCCACTTCAATCCGGTATCGCTGTGGATGCGCGGCGTGTTGCAGGAAGATTACGGTGTCCCGGCGCGCTCGCTTAGAATTCGCACCAATCAGCAGGAGCAGGTTCCAGGCTGGCAACCCCCGGAGTGGATGGAAATCGAGCGCTTACCGAAAGGACAAAAGATAGAAGACGTATTGCCGCTTGGTGAAATCGACGTCTGCATGCTGCCGGAAATCACGCCGAAGCACACACGTCATATTCCCGGAGTGCACCGCTTGTGGCCAGATTTTCGCGAAGTCGAAAAACAATATTACCTGCGCACCAAGATCTTTCCGATTCGCCATGTCGTCGTTGTGAAAAATTCCATACTGGAGCGCCATCCGTGGGTAGCTGGAAGTCTCGTCGAAGCTTTTATTAAAGCCAAGGAGATCGGCATCAAGCATGTGAGCGATACGCGGCGATCCTTCCTCGCTTGGTACGGCGCCGAGTTGGAAGAAGAGAGAGAACTCTTTGGCGAAGACGCGTGGCCCTACAATATTAAAGACAACCGGCTCGTGTTGGAAACCATGGCGCGCTACGCGGAAATGGTAGGCGTGACGGACCGCAAACTTGAAATCAAAGAGATGTTCGCCGAGAGCGCGTTGGTAGGCGAAGCGGTGTGATAGTAAAATACAAAATTACAGACTTATCTCTCTGGCCGCACGGGACTGTCGTGGCGAATCTTTTTGGCTGTCATCCTGAACGAAGTTAAGGATCTCGTCTTTCGGTACCAACGGATCAGTCGAGATTCTTCGGCTGCGCCTCAGAATGACATCCCATTAATGTCCTTTTCGGGGATGGTTAAAATCCCTCGCCTTCTGGCGAAGTGAATGTTCGTCATGCCGGCGAACGCCGGCATCCAGGTTCGCTTTCAGTTCACGATCAAAAACCGCCTGGATTCCGGCTTCCGCCGGAATGGAGCAAGAGTCGACTTCCAATCGACCAATTCAGAACCCGTCGGCCTGGCTAACAACGCTACCTATTTTCCCCGGCGCCCGCCCGCGCCCACTCTGGGCGATAACGGTCATCCGTGACGCCGGCGACGGTGTAACCGCCGTCGACGTAGAGAATCGTTCCGGTTACGTAACTGGCGCCGTCGGACGCTAAAAAGACGCACGGCTCGACCATGTCCTCGGCAGTTTCGGTTCTTCCAAGAGGCAGGCGGCGGACGCGCTCGAGAACGCCGGGATTGTAAGGCTTGCGCGCGGTGTTGCCGCGCGCTACCGCATTCACATTGATGCCGTAAAAGCCCAGCGCATGCGCGGCGGCGCGGGTGAGGCCGTTGACCGCGCCTCGATCTGCTGTCCATGACGCCGCTTGACCGGGGCCGAGCACGCCGACGATGGAACTCAGATTAATAATTTTGCCGTAGCGCTGTTTAACCATCTGCCGCGCGGCCGCTTGGCAGGTAAGAAAGTAGCTCTTCACGCCTCGGCTCAGCGAATCGTCAAAGTCTTCTTCTTTAAAATTCAAGAACTCCTGATTGTGCGAAGCCATGGTAGTGTTGACCAGGATATCGATGCGTCCGAATGCGTCGACAACTTTTTCGACCATCGCGTCGACTTCCGCGCGTTGACGCAGATCGATGGCGATCGCAAGAGCGCGCCGGCCTTTTTGCCGTACTTTTTCCGCAGCAGCATCGGCGTCGGCCTGTTTGAAATCGACACAAGCCACGTCGCAGCCTTCGGCGGCAAATCCAGGGACGATGGCCGAACCAAATTCGCCGTTGCAGCCGGTGACGATGGCTATTTTTCCTTCGAGTTTCATGGCCTCATCGAACCGGCTGCCAGCCGGTTGCCTTTAACTGGGCGTAGTTTTTTCTCGTAACACTGTAATCAAATACGGTCGATATGTTAGGCGGAATGGCAACTTTGGTCAGCTCGGCGCGAGTCGCAACTTCGTCTCTAAGAACATCATCAGGCAACGACCCGTCTTCGGTCATGCTCGCTTTGGTTACTTCGTAGTCGACTTTGATGGCGTCCAGAGGCGAAGGATCGCGCTTGCTGATGAGCGCAACAGTCTCGTCCCGGTAGCGCCGCGCGAAATCCCGGCCCTTGGCCAGCCCGCGTAAGAATCGTTCTACCAGTTGCGAGTTTTCGGCCAATAGCCTGTTCGATACGGCAACCCCGTTCCATACCAGTTGGATTTCTTTGCCGAGATCGGCCAGGACAAAATGTTTTTGGTCTTTTAATAGGACCATATCCCGTGGCACCAGAGGGGCAGCGTCGATCGCACCGGTACGAAGAGCGGGAAAACGGACTTCATTTCTTCCGACAGCGATGAAAAGCACTGACGACGGATTGACGCCCATTTTTTTGAGATAAAGAATCGTCGATAGGTGGCCGGTATCACCGAAACTATTAATCGCAATTTTTTTGCCGACCAGCTCTTTTGCTGAAGTGATTTCCGGTTTTATCGAAACCAGAGTGTAGCTCGGTCGCGAGAGATTGGTGTAAACGATTTTCACCGGGCCGCCGCGCACCGCGGCGCTCACTGCCGAGCTTGCCGAGCTGCTGAATTGAAACTGGCCCGACAACAAACCCGGGGTCGCTACCCCGCCCGGCGCACGAATCACTTCGATATTTAGGCCCTCTTCGCGGAAGTAGCCTTTTTCCATGGCGCAAATATGATCCATGTAAGCGGCGCTGAGCGTCGCATAGGACACTCGTATGTTCTCGGCTGCGGCGGCCGAGGATGCGATGGCGAGCAATAGAAAAAGGCAACAGTACGTTAGTTTGCGAAATCCGTCTGATATTAATTCAGAAATCATTCCAGGCAACCCCGGATCAAAGGACGGGGTCAGCGCGACGCGGAATCCAGTCGTAGGGCCGGGTTTCAAACCCGCCCCTACGATATGACGGCAAGGGCAGTCGCAGAATTCTTTGAAGGATCGGGCCATCTAAAATCCAACCGATTACGAGACCCGCTGTCCCGCTCGTTTGGCGCGCTCGATATATTCATCGGCGGTCTTTGGGCCGACATTGCCGATGAACGACGGCGTGTTGATTTCCTTGAATTTGGTTCCCATAACATCGCCTCCTTAGAGACTCTGCGTTTACTTGCTATGAGGTGGAACTTCGAATTTGCCCCAAGTCCGGGCCCACGCCGGGCGAAAGCTGTCCTCGGTGACGGCGGCATTCGAGTAGCCGGCATCGACGTAGAGGCTCTCGCCAGCGACAAAATTCGAATCATCCGTGGCCAAAAAAATCGCCGCGCCGACAAGATCTTCAGGTTTGCCCAAGCGACCCATGGGAATGCGCCGCAGGCGCTCTCCCGCTTCCGCGCCAGTTCCCGAAAAATTATCCATCGGTCCGCTGACGAGCGAGTTCACGTTAACGCCATAGTATCCCAGCGCCTGGGCGATGGCGCGGGTCATCGAATCGATGCTGGAGTAGGCAGCGCTGTTACCCGCCGACTCGCCCGAACCGATGCGTGCATCAGTCGTCGAAAGATTGATAATTTTGCCGGAGCGTTGCTCGGCCATCTGCCGTCCGACCGCTTGGCAAGTAAGAAAGTAGGCTTTGGGTCCGCGATCGAGACACTTGTTGAATACTTCGTCGGTCAACGTTAGGAAATTGCTTTCGAGCGTGATCCCCGAGCAGTTGAGCAGGATATCGATGCGCCCGAACTCAGCGACGGCGCGCCTGACAATTTCCTCGACTTGAGATTTTTTGGTGACGTCGCACCGGAGCGGCAGAGCGCGCCGGCCGAGCGATCTAACTTGAGCGGCGAGTTGTTCTGCTTGACTCGCGTCGTCATCGACCACGACGCAATGTGCACCTTCCCGGGCAAATCCAAAGGCGATGGTGGGAGCGCAAGGATTTTGCGCGCTGGTGATTAGGGCGATTTTGTCTTTTAGTCTCATTTAAGATGGATTGAACAGCGACAAGCTGTGTCTTACAAAAAGCCCATCTCAGAGTCAATCCGCCGCACTGCCGAGTTTGATCCGCTTGATGTGTTCGTAGCGCCGATAAGTCGGCTTGACAAAAGTCGTTCGTAGGAAGTACCAGTTGCAGTTCGTAATCAATACGATTAACTGTCGAGAGCATTTTGGTATGAGAAAATTTCGCCACTTTTGTTTGCTGATTTCGTTGCCGTTTGTCGCGGTCTCGTCCAAGCGGAAGACATCGTGGTCTCTCTGGTCACGCCGAGCGCGGCGTACATGGACCATTTCGTCGCCATCGAGAAAGGCTACTTCCGCGAGCAAAATCTCAATGTCGAATACATTCGAGCCGGCGGCGGGGTGGCGAAAACGACAATCAGTCCGGTAACATTTTTGATCCTTCCGTTAGCATCCGGTAAGCCGCTTGGGCGCTCAAGATCGCTTCCTGATAACGTTTCTCTTCAAGCTTCGACCAGGCTTCATCTAGCGAAGCATTGGCACGATCGACAATCGATTGGTCGTTGACCGGTTGTCGTTCTTGTACGGCTGCGAGCTCGCGCTCGACAACCCGCAGCACGGCAATCGCCTCATTGCTCGTGGGACCGCGCGCAACGGCGTCCCACTTGACGAGAGCAAGGACCACGATGAGAAGAACAATCGATGCGCAACACGTCACGAATGAAGGAACGTAGGCACCGGCGGGAGCAACGACTGTGCGCGGCCGCGCAACCTTGCGGTCGATTTTTGACGGCGGTTCGGTGGTCGTGGTCTTTTGCTTCACCCAAGACGCAAGTATCGACAAAAGTAAGACTCCGCCGATAACCGCCAAAGACATGCCGATGGGGATCTTGTAAACGTCGACGAGCAACATCTTGGCGCCAACAAAACAAAGAATGAAAGACAAGCCGACTTTCAGATAACTAAACATTTCCATGACTCCCGCGAGCATGAAGTAAAGCGCGCGTAGCCCCAGGATAGCAAAGACGTTCGATGTATAAACGATGAACGAGTCTTGCGTGATCGCGAAGATGGCGGGAATGGAGTCGACAGCGAAAATCACATCGGTGGTTTCGACGATGATCAATACCAGCATCAAAAGCGTGGCATGGAGTTTTCCTTCCTTGCGCACGAAGAAGCTCTGGCCGTGATAAGATTTATCGATCGGAACCCAACGCTCGAACAGACGCACGACGGGATTTTTTTCCGGCGCCAGCTTTTCATCGCCTTGAAGGAACATTTTGATTCCGGTGAGCACCAAGAAGCCGCCGAAAATGTAGATCATCCAGTGGAAGTTACTCAATAGGGCGGAGCCGGTAGCAATGAAAATCGCGCGCAGAATCAGCGCACCCAGAATGCCCCAGAACAAAACTCGATGTTGGTACTGAGCGGGCGTTCCGAAATATTGAAAGATCATCAAGAAGACAAAAAGATTGTCCACGCTCAGCGATTTTTCGATGACGTAACCGGTGAGAAATTCGAGGGCTTTTCCCTGGCCCCAATAGAAATAAATCCCGGTGTTGAAGAGCAGTGCCAGCGCGATCCAGATGACACTCCACGTTGAGGCTTCCTTGATCGATACCGCGTGCGCCTTGCGGTGAAAAACCCCCAAGTCGAGAGCGAGCATTCCCAGCACAAATACATTGAAAGCAATCCACAGTAACAAACGTTCCGAATCCATGATTCCATTCTCCTTTTGTTCGGCAAGAGTGCCCTCCGGGCGTCTTCGCGCGGGCCGAGTGGGCAAAGCTTTTGAAGAGAACGGAAATGCTAGATCCGAAAGACTTGGAGAACGCTGTGCAGATGAACTGAAACAGGCGCCGGGGACAAAGAATGAATCGAAGAAACAGATCGACTGCCGTCGAGCGATCGCGCGACGATAATCCAAACACTCTGGAAATTCCGTGTGTTCTTTTTTTGACGAGCGCGGGATCGTTTTGGAGCGACGGACGATCGAAGAGCTTTTTCTTCTCGCTCTTCAGATGCGGCATCCTCTTCGGCCGCCTCTTTTGCGTTCACTTGGGTTCGATGGGCTTCAGTCCCGAACGTGCCGAACACGAAGAATAGAGCCAAAGTCACGCCGATAAACGACTGTTTCATCGGCTCCAGGTTACCAATTGAAGACCTTAAGTCAATGCAGCGTCGCCTTAACGGATGATGCAGTCCGTGGAACAGTGACGACGGCACCCGAAGCGGCTTTCTGCGCCTGCGCAAGCAGGACAAGCGTCCTGGGTTAGGACGATATGTTAATGACCATCTAAGGTGGCCCAATGCTTTCTTCGCCACCGAGCGGCTGTT
>DASXSW010000277.1:0-1757 GCA_036505755.1 Binatia bacterium
GGCGGCGGCAGTTCCTTCGGTTTGACGCGCTGGGCCGCTACGGCGATCATCTCTCGCTGCAGCTTTTCGTCGACGGTTCCCGTTTGCAGGTTGTATTGTAGCGCCGCGTCATAAATACGGTCCGCGAACCGGTTGCGATCCTTGCCCAGATCGAGGTAAGGCCCTTTGATGAACTCGACGGCGTATCTTCTATCGCTGCGTATCAGCCGAAGCGATCTTTGAGTCGCGCGAATCATTTTGCTGACGAGATCGGGCCGGTCGTTGATCGTTGCCTTGGTCGTCGTCAAGCCGCCTTGCACGGCGCGGTAAACGTCGGCGCCGGAGGCGAGCTTGCGAAATCCCTCATCCACGGCGAGAAAGGTCTGCGGGATCTGGAGCATAGTAGCGTCGATGGTGCCAGCCTTCAAAGCCACATACAGCACGTCGCTCGTGCCCAGAGGAATAAAAGTAACTTGCTCCTGCGGAAGCTTGTTGGCGAGAAAAATCTCGCGGGCGAGAGTTTCGGCCAGGGCGCCGAACGCGGTGATGCCGAGTTTCTTGCCACGCATTTGTTGGAGGTTCGTGATGCTCGGCAGCGCGATCAGATCGAAGGAAGGTTTGTCGCTCATAGCGAAGACGACCCTCACATCGATGCCACTTAGCGCGGCGGTGATAGCGGTCCCTGTCGCCGTGCCGAAATCGATGCCACCGGCCAGCATCGCGGGAATTGTTTGAGCCGCTTTTATGAAAATAAGCTCGGGCTCCAAACCCTCTTCGCGGAAATAGCCGCGGTCGCGGGCGATAATAAAAGGCATATCCAGGATGCTGCGTGAAACATAGCCGATGCGCACGGTGGTCAGCTTGGCGGATTTTTCCGCGGCCCCAGCGTCTTCAGGCGGTGGAATGAGCGCCAGGGCGACTAACGAGAGCAACAACAGGGTTTTGTATTTCATGCTTTCTGCCTATCGCTTTAGAAGCGGCCGCCAAAAACACTAAAGTCGAAATCCAAGACTGAAACTTTTTAGCACGCCGCTGAAAAATTCCGTCGGAGTCCTTCGACCCTTCGACTTGGCTCAGGGCAGGCTAAGCTCAGGACGAACGGTGCGGGTTTGTTATCATTGAGGATTTTTCCGTTCATGCTGAGACCTCGAAGCATTTCGGACCTTGTTTTCAGCAGCCTGCTACGCGTAGGCGTCGTAGATGCCGTCGAATTTGGCCAGCTTGAAGCGCACCATGTTGCGCGCTGCGACTCGCACCAATTCTTTATCCCGGTCGGTATTGGCATTCCGTGCGATCGTCTCGGCGGCCATCGCCGTATGTTCCTGGTCGACTTTGCCGTGGACGATGAAAAACGTTCGGGCTCGGCTATCCAGCCCGTAGTGTTTTTCCAGGGCGGCGTTGAACTCGTCCGAGTAGCGACAAACCATGGTCTCGTTGACCAGCGCGCCGGCGCGAGTCTCCGCCGGACTTCCGAGAAACATGCCGCGGATGATCGCCCCCGTGTGCGCGACACACTCGTAGATCATGATCTCCTTCTCAAAGTCTTCGTCCTTCAATCCAATGGCTTCGCCGAATCGTTTCATTAGGCCGGGGTGCGACGACTCTTCGACGAACAGCTCGACAAACTGATTGTAGGCAGGTGGATTACTGGCGTTCTTTACCATGCAGAAGGCGAGCCCTTTGTTGATGGCGTGATTGGACAGATAATGCTGCAGCGCAAAGCCTCTGAGCCGCTTCTTTGACAGCGCGCCTTCGCGCAACTCGGTGAAGTAACGGCT
>DASXSW010000278.1:0-6927 GCA_036505755.1 Binatia bacterium
TCCCCGCGGCGCCAGAAACCGGATATTGGCGCTGTAGGAAACCAAACTCGAGGATGCTAAGTTTTTGCTGTCGGATCTTAACACGGCCGGCACGCGCACCGGTGCTGGTCGAAATAGAGATTTGACAATCTTAACCGCAAAAGGGGTGTTCGAATGATTGTTGTTTCGAATCGGCTCCAAGTGGCCAAGGGACGTGAAAAAGAGTTCGAAGAGCGCTTTGAGGGACGGGCGAGGCTGGTGGAAAACATGCCGGGATTCGTACGCTTGGAGATTTTACGGCCAGTTAAGAGTGACTACTATGTGGTATTGACTCATTGGCAGGACGAAGCATCGTTCCACGCATGGACGGAGAGCGCGGAGTTCAAAGAAGCGCACCGAAACCGGCCTCGGGCAGAGATATTTGCCGGTCCCAATGTTTTTGAGATGCATGAAATTATTCAACACGCCGAGAAGAGCTAAAAATCCTGGCTGTCAACGCTCTGGCTTTTCGCATCAACTAAAAATTATACAGCCGCGCGCAGTTGTCCCACAGATACTTCCTTTTGCTCTGGTCGGAGAACGGCAGCTTCAGAAAAGTATCGATGGCGTGAGGGTACTTCACGTCGAGGTGCGGATAGTCGGTCGAGAAGACGATATTGTCTTCAAGTCCATATTCGGGGATATGCTTTGCCGTGATCTCGTCGCATTCCACCGCGCCGTAGCACTGGCGTTGAAAATATTCGAGCGGCGTCAGCTTTAGATACGGATATTCCGCTTGGCCCGTTGTCTCGGCGTACTCACCCATGCGCCACAGGAGCCAGGGCGCCCAGGAACAATTGCCTTCCAAGAAGGCGACCTTCAATTTAGGGAAGCGTTCCATTACGCCACCGAAGATCATGTCGCCGCAGGCGAGCATGTTGGCAAAAGGAAAACCGAAGGTATTGAACATCGAGAAAGTCGAGCAGATGTGGAAAAACGCCGGCTGCGGCAAGTAAACTCTGCCGGCTTCGTGAAAGCCGACGGGCAAATTCATTTTTTCGCACTCTGCCCAGAGCGGATCGTAGTACGAGTCGCTCCATTTTTTATTATTCACATGATTGGGACGGATGAAGATGCCGCGGAAACCGTATTCTTTCACCGTGCGGCGGATCTCTTCGATCGACCCGCTGATGTCGTGCGGCGCGACCATGGTAACGCCGAACATGCGCTTGGGATTCGTTTCGGCGAAGTCGTGCAGCCAGTCGTTGTAGGCGCGCGCGATGGCCGTGGCGAAATCCGGATCGAGGCCATCGATGCCAAGGGCCGTGAGGCCGCGCGTCGGAAACAAAACGGCTACGTCGAGACCTTCTTTGTCCATAGCCTGCAGTTGCGACACGCCGTCGAAATTTCTTTTGCCGGCATCACCATACTTCTCTTCGAAAAACTCCTGGCGATATTTCGCCAGGGCGGGATTCTCCGGATTTCGCGGAATCGGCAAAGTCTTGCCCTCGACTTCGATGCCGAGATCTCTGAACGACCGATTGAGACCTTTGGGCGCGCGGTCGGCGTACTTGGAGTCGATATAGCGTTGCCATAGATCGGCCGGTTCGAAGACGTGCATGTCGGAATCCATCACTTTAAATCCGTTCTTAGCCATCCTCTTTCTCCTTAATTCATGCTCGCTGGTTTATTGTACGGGTGATAAGTACTTTAGCTCTTCTTTCATCCTGGGCGAGATCGAAAGAACCTCGCCGACCCACTTTTCGCTTTCTTCACCTGAAACATGGTTGATGTCGAGTTTCAGTCTGTTGGCCTGGGATAGAAAATCGCTGTCGGCCAACGTCGTCTTAAACGCCCGGCGAAGAATATCGAGCCGATCTTTTGGTGTGCCGGGAGCGATGGTTAAAGGTCGTGAGTATTCCATCTGTGCCATATAGACGCGATAGGCGCGCAGATTGGCTTCGTCTTTGACCGCTTCGCTAACCAGCGTGACATTCCTGGCATCAGGATCGTCGATACGTGAATGGATAATGAAAGGAATCATGCGCTCGTCGCCTTTAGCCTCGAGCAGTTCCTTCTGTGTCGCCAGCACCGAGTCCCAGTTGGTGCAGAGGCCATCGACTTCGCGGCGTTGTAAGGCGATTCTGATCTGCGCCGTGCCTTGGTAACCGGAAACGACGGTGAACTTCGTGCCGACCATCTTATTCAGCATTAAGGGCATGTCGATGCTATGTGAGCCCGGCCCGGTGCCGCCCATGCGCAGCGCCTTTCCCGACTTGACAATTTCGTCGAGCGTCTTGACGCCAGTATATCCCATGATCAAGCAAACCGGCACGCTTTTGGTTGGCGCGCCGATCCAGCCGAATTTGCGGGCGTCGAACTTTACATTGACATCACCCATCGCCTGGTTAAAAACGAGCGCGCTGTTCCAATTACCGATCGTTAAGCCGTCGGGCTTGGCGTTATTGTAAAGATAATTCGCCGCGACCAAGCTGCCAGCGCCGGTCATGTTGTCGACGACCGTGGTTGGACTGCCGGGAATATATTTGCCCATGTAGCGGGCGATGGTGCGCGTGTAGGTGTCGTAACCGCCGCCGGCCGCCTGACCGACGATGAATCGAATGGTTTTGTCTTTGTAAAAGTTTTGAGCGAGAGCGCGCTGGTAATTTGCTAGCACTAGGTTCAGGCCGAGCAACATCGCAACGAAGGCGAAAAGGTGCAATAGGCATCTGCTTTTTGAAACTTGCGCTCCGGATATCACAAATGGCCACCGTGACTTCATTAAGATCTCACACGAAATCATGGGAGTCCTAATAGACGCGTTCGGCATGACGTTTCAGTGTATTGTCATTCCGAGTGGACCGAGGAATCCTTCTCTATTCTCGAAATCGACACTAGCGGATAAGGCGCCGTTGTTGCAACTTCAGCGCGGAAGCTTGGTTGACATTGCATCATGGCTAGCATAGAAGGTGCCTCGATGTTCTTTTGGAGGGCCAGAAAGGGAGGGCACTTCTCGTTTGTTATACATACGTTTGTTCTGAGCTTGTTCCTTTATGCCTTACACCCCAAAATTTTCGCTCCAACTGCAGATTCTCTTCCCGTTCAGCAAAATACAATCCTTGCACCTAAAGACTTCGTGCAGAGTGCCCTAAGCCGGGCGTTCAAAAGCGACAAAGGTCAGAATTCCCCCGCATTCTTGATAATCGGAGTTTTGGATGATGCTGTCGTTCGATCTGCTTCATTCCTCAGTACAAATTACAGTCAGAGACCTCACCGAAATATTGTTGTTGCGTGTCTTTGTATCCGCTCTCCTCCTCACAGCTGCAGTGTTTAGCCGAATACTCAAAGACTATTCCGGGATCGCTCTGTAATCATCAAGCCGAATTTCGCGCTAAGCCGGGTGCGATCAAACGCAGGCCTGGTTGCATCGATAGCCATTCGATAGGCGCGGTTATTTATTCAGAGGTAAACGATGCTGAACGAATTGTCGAAGCACATGGAGACTCTCATCCTTGGGTTTTTCTTGATTGCCGCGATCTGGTTCATTATTTGGGTCAACAGGAAAAGACTAAGATGACGAATGCAACCAAAACAAACAAATTGAACTTTATACATGAGGAATTACGATGGCTACCTTTGATGTTGCGCACATAACAGAAAGCGGAGTTAACTTTATAATCGTCCCGATGCATTCAAATTTCGGGTTTAAAACCGCACACGAGCAAAACGCAGTCGTATCGAAACTCCAGTTACATGCCAATGCCGCTGGCTTGACGGGCACAGTGGTGCCGGTCTGGGACTCGGGGAATGGCCGGCTTGCGTTCGTTGCGCCTCCCGATCGCCAGTTGCTTTTACGACATATCGACCTCGGATACGTAGCTCAGAAAATCAACAAAGAGCTTAGCTGGGAGGGTGATTAAGTCTTTTCTTCGCCCGATGTCGCGCGTGCATGCACGGGTCGCATGCATCATAGACGTGCGCCTTGATCGCGGATTGAGCGCCAGGGTCCCGATGGTGGTCAGTCAGAAGGTAAACGTTTGTGCTGCCGCCAAGTAGTTTGCTCGGCGCACAACCGGAACGGCCGAGGTGTGGAATCGCGGCGGTTCTTCAATTCAGGTTTCAAATGGGAGAATAGAGCGTGCCGCATAGCGTAAACCTGATCACCACGATCGCCGCCGCCTTGGGCCTCGCTTTGATCCTGGGTTTTATCGCTGCTCGCTTGAAATTGCCGCCGTTGGTTGGCTATTTGATCGCCGGCATCATCATTGGTCCCGCCACACCCGGCTTTGTCGCCGATGTCGACCTCTCGCACCAGCTCGCCGAAATCGGCGTGATGCTGTTGATGTTCGGCGTCGGCTTGCATTTTTCGGTGGAAGATCTTTTAGCTGTGCGGCGCATCGCGTTGCCGGGCGCCGTCGTCCAGATCGCCGTTGCAACTTTACTCGGCACCGCCGTCGCCTCGACGTGGGGCTGGAGCGTCGCCGGAAGCATCGTTTTCGGCCTGGGTCTTTCGGTCGCGAGCACGGTCGTGCTTCTCCGGGCGCTGGAAAGTCGCGGCATTTTAGAAACGCTCAATGGCCGCATCGCGGTCGGCTGGCTCGTGGTCGAGGACTTGGCCATGGTCTTAGTGCTGGTGCTACTGCCGCCGCTTTCGGCATGGCTCGGGGGGAACACGCCGGTACCCGCCGCGGGAGCCAGCGATCGGAGTCTACTGACGACTCTTGCGCTCACGCTCGGCCAAGTCACGGTCTTTATTGGCCTCATGCTGGTTGTCGGCCGACGCGTTTTCCCGTGGTTGCTCTGGCAGGTTGCCGGCACGGGTTCGCGCGAGCTGTTTACCCTGTGCGTCGTCGCTGCCGCTGTCGGCATCGCCTACGGCTCGGCCGCGTTGTTCGGTGTATCCTTCGCGCTCGGCGCTTTTTTTGCCGGTATGGTCATGCGCGAGTCGCCCTTGAGCTATCGGGCTGCCGAAGAATCGTTGCCTCTAAGAGACGCTTTTTCAGTGCTGTTTTTCGTTTCGGTAGGCATGCTCTTCGAACCGCAGGTGTTAATCCGGGAGCCGCTCCACGTGCTGGTGGTCATTGCGATCATCATCGTCGGCAAATCCTTGGCGGCTTTTTTTCTCGTCCTGCTTTTTCGTTATCCGCTCAACACGGCGCTCACCGTCTCGGCGAGCTTGGCCCAGATCGGCGAATTTTCTTTCATCCTCGCCGGGCTGGGAATTTCCCTCGGCCTTATGCCGGCTGAAGGCCAGAGCCTGATTCTCGCGGGCGCGATCATCTCAATCGCCGTCAATCCGCTGGTGTTTCGCGCCGTCGAGCCTGCACAAAACTGGATTCGCGAGCGCTCGAAGCTGGCTCAATCGCTGGAGCGTTCCGACGATCCGCTCGCGGCACTTCCGATGACCGTCGATCTCAAGCGGCTTACCGGGCAAGTTGTCTTAGTCGGCTACGGCCGAGTGGGCAGGCGCATCGGAGAAGCTTTGACCGCGCAGGGTATACCCTTTGTCGTGGCCGAGGAGAATCGCGAGATCGTTGAGAAACTGCGCGCAAAAGACATACCGGCGGTCTCCGGCGATGCCTCCGATCCTGCCGTGCTCATCCAGGCGCATATCCAACGCGCGCGCATGCTGGTGATTGCCACGCCGGACACACTTAACGTGCGGCGCATGATTGAAACCGCGCGCGCGGTCAATCCCCGAGTTGAAATCATCGTGCGCACACACAGCGAGGAAGAGGCCGCGCTGCTGGAGAAGGAAAATGCCGGAAGAGTTTTTTTCGGCGAGCACGAGCTCGCCCGCAACATGACCCAGCACGTCTTGGAGCGCTACGCTGGTACAACGGAGCGACATCACTAACCGTGATCACGCGGCCATTTTGACGATCCTCGACAGGGTCAGATAACTCAACGAAGATAGTCAAGTTATCAAAGCCTGACCATGTGTCATTTCAGTATATAACGAAGATTTCTCTTTGTTCTCGCAATGGAGACTAGTCGATAAGCTGCCGTCATTTCAACTTCGACACGAGTAAGGACAGGATAAGTTAGAGCTTGACTCTTCTAGTATTCTGTTCTTTATGCTTCAAGAAAACTGCAATAAGAGGTCTTGAAGAATGGCAAACGATCTAGCGATGCGGTGTTATCCCGTACCGGGCGCGATTGTGAAAGAATGGATCATCCCGGCTAAGGAGTACTCTGCTTTCACGATCCGACGAGGGCAGACGCTGCGGTTCGTGGATATGGAAGGCAAGCAGGTTCCGGATCTGGTTTGCTTTAACGAGCGTGATCTGACGGAACACCTCAACATGGGCAACAGTCTGCTTCTCAACAAGCGGCGCGAGCTGCGCCAGGGCGATGTGCTTTACTCCGTTATCTGTAATCCGATGATGACCGTCGTCGGCTACTCCAATGATGAAAGCTACGCCTACGGCCCCATGTGCAGCGAGGAGCTGAACCGTATCCGTTACGGGGTGCCCGGTACGCGTAACTGCCGTGATAACTTCGCCATGGCGCTGGCTCCATACGGCTTCAACCAGCGACAAATTCCCAACGCCTTTGTTCCGTTCATGCGGGTGGAGGTCGGGCCGGACGGGTCCATGGAGATCAGAGAGCCGACAAGTCGTGCGGGCGACTTCTACGATCTGAGGGCCGAAATGGACCTGCTTGTGGCAGTGTCTAACTGCCCGCAGGAGCGCAACCCATGCAACGGTTTCAAGCCCACGCCGATGGGCATGATCATCTATGAATCCGGTTAAGGACGGAAAAACTCATGGAGGAGATAATCATGCAACTCACGGGTCTGGGTCTGACGCGATCAAAGACAGCATCTCTGTTAGCCGTGCTTAGCGTCGTTGGCAGCCTGAGTTTTCGCGCCGATCTGAGAGCCGCTGAGAAGGCGAAAGAGACTCCGGTTACCATCCGCCTGGATTTCATCGTCGGGGGAAATCATGCGCCGTGGTTTGTCGCCTC
>DASXSW010000279.1:0-14435 GCA_036505755.1 Binatia bacterium
CGTGCGTGAGGAGCGCGATGAATTCGGCCAAGGACAAATGACCTATCGCGCGAACTATCAAAATGGCCGGCTTGCGAGAGTTGAAAAAGATACCAGCGGCAACGGACGGCCGGATCTGTGGATCTATTATGACGCCACGAGAGACGGCGAAATCGTCGTGAAAGAGGAACGCGACCTTAACGGTGATGGCGTCGTCGATTTATGGTCCTATTACGATAACGGCCGTTTGACGCGACGCGATGTCAGCGCCGCCGGCCTGGAAATACTCTCCAAACAAGAACAGCTTCCTGCTCCATCCGCCGAAATCATTCGAACGTCAAACCCGGGCGGCTGAAATGATTTATCAAACTTCCGCTGACTGGCGCGAACTGGAAATTTTCTCTCTGCTGCGCAGTCCATTTTTGTTTTCCTCCGTGCTTTTCCATGGATTGCTTTTTTTGCTGGCGTTGAAGTTGGCGGCGCTTGCCGTTATTCCGAAGCCGGAATTGAATACGCCAATTTCGGTGCAGCTTCTAGATGTAAGAGACGGCGGCTCTGCCAACAAAAGTATCGGGCCGGGCGAGGGTCCCGGCGGGCCTCGCACAATGCCAAAGTTGGGGACACCGGTACCGCCGGCCCAACGAACCGGTAAGTTAGACAGCGGCTCGATCGAAAGCTCGGTTGCCAGCAACAACCCGGTTGAAACGGCGCCGCCAGCCAATCCCATTACGCTACCAGGGCCGAAAATCTTGGCTGCAAACACGCGTGAGTCGGTAAACGTCAAGGAAACTTCACCCGATTCCTTGGTTCGTCTGCCGACGAAGGAAAGCCCGACAAATCTTCCCGGGAGCGCCGTTGCAGACTTGGAGGCGAATCAACGAAATCTCGCCGCACTGAAGGGCGCCGGCGAAGGTCCGGGAATTAAAGCGCTCAAGGAGGGCGCGCAGATTCCGGGAGCTCTCAAAGGAACCGGAACGGGTAGCGGTCCCTACGGCGTTCCCGGCGGAAATAGGAGCGGTACGGGAGTGGCTGGAGGCGGCACAGGAACCGGCAGCGGCGGCGGCAGCCTGACGGGACTCAAAGGGACGCCGGGCGCCGACTACAGTCAGTATCTCAGTCAGCTGAAGAAGCGCGTTGAGTCCGTCTGGAAATTTCCCGACAACGTTAGCGGAGTACAAAAAGTCGCCATTCGCTTTGCCCTCGATCGCGCCGGCAAATTGACACTCGCTGAAGTATTAGAGACTTCCGATTCACGGCTTAACCTCAGCGCGTTAGAAGCGATGCGGCGGGCATCGCCCTTCCCAGCGATTCCAGAAAACTTGAAAGATCTCGCCAACGAGCCTTTGATTATGCGCTTTGAAGTCGCGATTCGCGTGCGCAGTTGAGCCCGCGCCCAAATCTGCTTTAATTCACTTCGGCCCGTTTCATTGATTAAATTTCCCTTTCAGGTAATCTTCGTCGGAGCGAGTCGGAAGGATTCATCATGCAGGCACAAGGTCTGGATCTTATTGACATCATTCATAAAGGCGCCATCGCCACCTATCCGCTGATTCTTTTGTCGATCGTCAGTGTCGCCGTTGTATTTGAGCGGCTCTGGTCGCTCAGAAACATCGGTTCGGCGACCTTGAGAGTTACCGAATCGATACTGGAACCGATCAAAAAAGGCCAACGGGACCTGGCGATTGCCATTTGCAAGCAGAACTCTCACTGTCCGGCGGGCAGAATCTTCCTTAACGTTTTGGACCGAGAGGCCGCGGGGTTGGAAGTCGCAAACAACATAGCCACGGAAGCGATGTTCGAAGAAACTCAGAAACTAAAAAAACATCTCTGGATCCTCGGCACGGTCGCCAGCAGCGCTCCATTCATTGGCCTTTTAGGAACGGTCGTGGGCATCATCAAATCTTTTGAAAGCATGGCGATCGCCGGCACCGGCGGTTTTGCCGTCGTCGCAGCTGGCATATCGGAGGCGTTGGTGGCCACGGCGCTGGGCTTGGGAATCGCTATCATCGCCGTCATTTTCTATAATTACTTTCAAACTCGAATTTCCACCCTCAATGGCTTGTTTCGCATTCAAGTCGGCAAAGTTTTGCACAGCATGGGCGTCTGAGGTGATTCCATGGCTATGACCCCGCTCGGCGGCAACGATGGCGACTCTGAAATCGTCGCGGAGATCAACATCACGCCGTTGACCGACATTTTTTTGGTGCTGCTGATTATTTTCATGATCACCAGCTCGGCGATGATCGAGTCTGGCGGAAAAGTCAACTTGCCGAAGGCCGTCGCCACTCAGTCGGAGTCACGCGGCACCACAGTGACGCTGACTCCTAAACGGGAAATTTTCGTTAATCAGAAAAAAGTGGGCGAAGAAAATTTCGAAAAAACTCTTCAAGAGGCGCTGAACACGAGTCCCGACAAGACCGTCGTTCTGCGCGGCGACAAAGACGTGCTGCTCGGAGATACAGTCAAAATCATGTCAATTATCAAGCGGGCCGGCGCGTCGGAGATCGCCATCGCCGCTGAGGCCGAAAGAAAAGCTCGCTAGACAATCGCCGAATCGTTGGATCGGCTTAGCGCGGCGTTCCTTCCGTTGGCGGGGGCAATTGTTGTGGCCGTCTCAGGCTGTCTTCTCGGTTTCGCTCGACTTCACGCTGGATCTCGGCAGGACTTCTTCCTAGCCGATCTACCTCGAGCTTGAGCTTTCGTTCCTTCTCCAGGAAAACTTCCAGCTCCAATGATTTCTGGGTTCCAGTTTGGTAATAGACCGTAACGGAGTCACGGCCGTTCGATCCATCGCTCGCCCGCGCTACGACTTCGATTTGGTTGCGTCCCTCTACGACCGGCACAGCAGACGAAAAGAAACCGTCGGCGGCAAGTCGAAGCTGCGTGGCTTTTTGGCCGCTGGTCTGATTGACGATCTGAATATAGTCGACACCCACGACCGAGATATTCTCGAGCACCGCAAGTGCATCCGCGGGTCGCACCAGCGGCGTGTACGTCCCACCGCTCTCTTTGGCGATACCGACCGCCGCGCGCGGATATGAAAGAGCCTCTTCCCCCAGGGCAAACACATGAACTTTGATCCCGGCCTTGCCGGAAAGCCGCGCCGCATTGATCGTCAGATCAATGTCCTCGGGAGTCATTCTTTTGCCGCCGCCAATCGGTAGCGACGGAAAACCATCGGTCAGAAGAAACTGGACTTTGATCGCATCGGTTCTTTTTTCACTGCTTCCGAGCCCCAACAACTCGGTTATACCCATGCGGATGCCTTCGACCATATTAGTCCCGCCGTAGGGACCGGCGCGCAAAATTTCGCTAAGACCTCGACGAACCTGCTCAAAATTATGGGTCAGCGGCTGCACCAGTTTCGCACCTTCACTGAAGGTTAACACTCCGACACGCGTCGTTTCGCCATTGAGCTGGAGAAGCAGGCGGCGCGCCGCCGCGACCTCTGCCGCCAGGATGGAGTTCCTTGGGTTCCGCATCGGCGGCTTTCCGAGGCTCATGCCGCCGATGGTAATCTGCGGCGTGCCAAAACCGGAGCTTTCCGGTGGCTGATCAGCATCTCCCAATTCGGCGCCGCCGTACATAGCCGTGCTCCCTGAGATATCGATAACTAAGAAGATATCGACGTTTGCCGATCGCCCCGTGTCACGAACCACTTTGCCACTAACGAAGATTGCATTCTGATCTTGGGTGATCCGGCTACCATCCTTGGGTGAGACTATTTGCACCTTGGGTTCCGCGGCCCCAAGGTCATGAGCGAAGGCGATGATGGAAATAAATAGCCCAATTCCGACGCGCAATACACGGCACAGGTTCATGATAATGTCTCCGACAACGCAAACGCTAACACGATTAAACCAGTTGGAAAAGAGGCCAGCGGATGTCACGGCATCGCCCGATGTGCTATACTTTTTGCTATGAAGATCGTCATATTCCTGATCGCGTTTATTGGCATCAGTGGCTGGGTTAGCTTGGCCCAGGCGCAACATGTCATCGTCTTAAAAAATGGCCGGCAAATTACCGTGCAGAGCTACCGAGAAGAAGGCTCGATGATAAAATTCGTTGGCCTGGGCGGCGAGATCGGTATACCGAAAGATCAAATCCATGCGATTTTGAAGCCTGGACAAACGGATCGAACCGGGCTGAGTATTTCAGATTTGGAAGCATCATCGCGGCAATCTGCGCCGGCCCCGCAAAAGCCATCACCATCCGCGGCGCGTGACGCATCGCAACAGTCGAGTTCTGAAGAGACAAAGCCCCTTGCCGACATGGAAGAAGTAAAGGAATATCAAAAACGACTTGCCGAAGTTACACAGAAACTGGAAGCGGCAAAGCAACAATATTTTGACGCTACACAGGGCGGAGGGACGGCTTCAAATGTGAGCAAGGAAGGGTTTCGCAGCTGGGCGATGGATTTCGCCTCCAGAATTCATGACTCCCAGAAGATACCCGGGGGCGGCGGCCCAAGTTCCACCCCACCAACTCCTCCCTATGCTCCCGTTTACACCGCCAAAGAAAAAGAACTCAGCGATTTGAGAACTCAAATCGATCGTCTGCAAAAAGAGCAAGGCACTTTGATCGAGGAAATGAAAGGCAAGAACATCCCAACCAGTTCCTTCTAGCTATCGGGTTGGTTATAGCTGTGCTACCGCCGCGCGTAGGCCAATCAAGTAACTCTGCAGTCCAAACCCGACGATCTGTCCCACCGCTACTTCAGCGATAAATGAGTGATGGCGGAACGGCTCGCGCTTGTGAATGTTAGAAAGATGAATCTCGATGACTGGAATACCCACCGCCGAAATCGCGTCACGCATCGCTAAACTCGTGTGAGTGTAGGCGGCGGGATTGATCAGGATCGCGCCGAATTTCCCCACTGCCTGCTGGATCCAGGTTACCAACTCGCCTTCGCTATTCGATTGCCGGAAATCAACTTCAACTCTAAGCTCTTGGGCAAGAGCGCGCACTTTCTGTTCGATTTCCGCAAGCGTCGCCTTGCCGTAAATTTCCGGTTGCCGTTTGCCAAGAAGGTTGAGATTGGGTCCGTTGAGCACCAAGATTTTTTTCGGCTTTGCCATGGATGCTTCCTTAGATCACAGCGCCTCAGCAAACGGGGAGCGACTGGTCCGTATAACTAAAGCTCGTTAGCTACGCCCTTCGTTTCTTCGCCGTTTGCGGCAAACGGCGGCATCTGGTAGGGGCGGGTTTCAAACCCGCCCCTACATCTTCGAAGACACGCTACCAGTTCATGATCACCATTCCTCGGCTTTGCCTCGGAGTTACAGTCTTGCCCTCAAACGAACCCAGCCACAGCTAACTCCGTCCGGACCCTAAACGCCGAGCGCGCTGAGAATCTCGTTGGGCGCCAGCCAGTGAAATCGGGTTTTCCCGATGCCTTCGCACATGACGAATTTTATTTTGCCGCCGGCGACTTTTTTGTCGACTTCCATTGCTTGAATCAAATTCTGTGGCAAAACACCCGGCGGTATTTCCACCGGCAAGCCGGCCTTTCTAACCAAGGCGACCACCCGGTTGAAACTCGCCCCATCGCAGAAACCCTGCTGCATCGATAACGCGACCGCCTTTACCATACCGACTGCAACCGCCTCGCCGTGAAGCAGTTGCCGGTAACGGGTCACCGCTTCCAACGCGTGACCGATAGTATGACCGAAATTAAGCACCGCGCGATAATCCTCCTCGCGCTCGTCTGCCTCCACAACCCGCGCTTTGATCGCGCATGAGACCCCGATAACTTGGCTCAGTAGCTCGAGATCGGAGCTGAGAAGCTTCTCCATCCTCTGTTCTAGCAGCTGGAAAAGCGCCGGATCCTGGATAATCCCGTACTTGATGGTTTCCGCGAGACCCGCGACAAGCTCCCTGTGTGGCAGTGTCCTAAGGACAGCGACGTCGACGAGAACCAGCTTTGGCTGGTAAAAAGCGCCGATCAAATTCTTGCCACTCTCATGATTGATACCAGTCTTGCCGCCGACGCTCGAATCCACTTGTGCCAGCAAAGTCGTCGGCACTTGGGCATACGAGACGCCACGAAGGTACGTCGCCGCGGCGAAGCCGGCGACATCTCCAACAACGCCGCCGCCGAGTGCCAGCACACAAGATTTCCGTTCAAAGCGCTCGCTGATCAAACGGTCGTAAATGCTCACCAGCGATTTGAGATTCTTGTGCTCTTCGCCATCGGGCAGAAGAATCGGCGTGACTTCGAATTCGGCGTTGGCCAGCGCTTCATGGAGCGCATCAAGATAGAGCTGCGCCACCGTGGGATTCGTCACGACGGCCACTTTGCCGCGCACACCGGCCTGCCGGAGCAGCTCGCCCGCCCGCTCCAAGAGTCCCACGCCAACATGAATGGGATAAGAGCGATCGCCGAGATTGACAGTCAAGGTTTGCATGATTTCAATTCTTAGACTCGATAAATTGAATAATCTTCTCCACCACCTGATCCAAAGTCAGTTCGCTGGTATCGATTGTAACATCGGCTTGAGCGTATCGGCTCTCGCGTTGCATCAATAGTTCGGCAACACGCTCTTTGCGATTGGCTCCTTTGAGCAGAGGTCGTTTGGAACCATTTCCCGCTCGGGATAGCAACGCATCGACGGACGCCGTAAGTCCGATGAGCAACGTTCTGTCCCGCAGCAGCATCAGGTTCTCATCATCCATGATGATCCCACCCCCGGTCGCGATGACCTGTCCTTTTTTTTGCAGAATCGTAGCTAGCGTCTGTTTTTCCAGCTGGCGGAAATAAGGTTCGCCTTTTTGAACAAAAATCTCTTGCACTTTCATTCCCGCGGTTTTCTCGATAAGCCTGTCGAGATCGACGAAACGGCAGCGTAATTTCTTCGCCAGGTTTCGCCCAACAGCGCTCTTCCCCACGGCCATGAAACCGATGAGCGCGATGTTTTGCATCAGCGTTTTCGGCAACGGGCTAGTAATTCTTGATTTGCTCTAGATAGCTTTCATAGTTGCGCCTAATTTCGCGCAACGAGTCGCCGCCGAATTTTTCCAGAAACGCTCTCGCGATCTCGAACGCGACCACGGATTCGCCGACAACGGCTGCAGCCGGAGCGGCGCAAACATCGGAGCGCTCGACCGAAGCATCCGCAGCCTGCTTCGATCGTAAATCCACCGACTGCAGCGGACTCATCAAGGTGGAAATCGGCTTCATGGCGACCCGGGCAATCAGCGGCGCGCCATTTGTCATGCCGCCTTCTGTGCCGCCCGAGTTGTTGCTGCCGCGGTAAAATCCCGTGGGCACGATCCTCGGCGTTCCCTCGGTCACATCCTTAGCTGGGTCGAAGAAGATTTCATCATGCACTTGCGAGCCACGCCGACGTGCCATATCGAAGCCCAACCCGATTTCGACGCCCTTCATCGCCTGAATGCTCATCAACGCCTGCGCCAATCTGCCATCGAGCTTGCGGTCCCACTGGGTGTGGCTTCCCAGTCCGGGAGGCAGTCCCAGCGCCACGACTTCGAAGATACCTCCCAGAGTATTCCCTTCTTTCTTGCACTCTTCGATCAAAGCGATCATTTTCTGTTCGGCCTCACTATCAGCCGTTCGCACCGGCGACTCTTCGGACCGGGCATGAATTTCATCGTAAGTCAGGTGGCTCAAATTCGCCGCCACATTGCCTATGGAGCGAATATATCCGATCACGCGAACGCCGAACGGTGCGAGGAGTTGCTTGGCAAATGACCCGACGGCAGTGCGGGCAACCGTGTCGCGTGCGCTGGCGCGCTCGAGAATATCGCGGATGTCCTTACGGTCGTACTTAAGCACGCCGTTGAGATCGGCGTGACCGGGGCGAGGTTTGGTGACCGCGATCTTGTCATCGCGGTCTTCGGGGAAGGCGGACATCTTTTTCGTCCAATTTTTCCAATCCCGGTTTTCGATGCCCAGAGCAACCGGAGATCCGATCGTTTCACCCCAACGGATGCCCGACCGCACCTGCGCTTCGTCTTTCTCAATCAACATCCGCCCGCCGCGCCCGTAACCTTGCTGGCGGCGCCAAAGGTCATGATTGATCTTGTTGATATCAATGGGAAAACCCGCCGGCACCCCATCGATGATCATGGTCAGACAGGGACCGTGGGACTCGCCCGCAGTGAAGTAACGTAACATGCGGGTAATCTACCCGATTCGATTTGGCGAGGCTAGGGCTTCAGCGAAGACGTGGTCGCAGGCGCCGTTCCATCCGTCTGTTTCAATTGATCGCGCCATAATTGATCTGCCGTCGGAAGGTTCTCCGACCCCGCAGCCATGATTCGCGGAGTTATGAAGACAACGAGTTCCTCGAAATCTTTTTGCCAGGAAGCCTTCTTAAATAACCAACCAAGAACTGGGATGTCTTTGAGATACGGAATTCCAGTATCCGAGTTGGCGCTGGTATCCTTCATGATGCCGCCGATCACCACCGTTTCACCGTCTCTGACCAAGACATTGGCTTTGGCCTCGCGGGTGTTCTCCTGAGGGATGCCATCTACGGTTCGACCGAAATCCAAGGTGCTGGACTTCGCTATGATGTTCAGCAAAACGAATCCATCAGCCGAAACTTGGGGTGTCACCTTTAGTGTTATTCCCGCCCTGATTTCTCGTAGCGTTCCCGCTTCTCCTACTGTGGCAGCCGACGTTCGAATTCTGATAATGTTGGCGCTCTCAATCTGCGATTCGACGTTGTTCAGTGTGACCACCGAAGGACGAGAAATAATTTTCACGTTACCTTCGGCCTCAGCAGCCGATAAGACCTGAGTGATGTTATTCCCAAAATATCCGAATCGAAACCCGGTAGTCGGAATGATCAACTGGTTTACCGCCGGCGTTGGCTGAGGAGAGCCTTCAAACGGAGGGTCTGCTCTGAACCTGTTACTAGTTCGAACACGGCCATTATTGAATAGGGCTTCCATTTCTATCCCGAGTGCCCTCGAAAACGTCGGCGTTGTTTCGATGAGATTAGATTCAATTAGAACCTGCGGGGTCCGGGTGTCGAGTCTACCGATGAGGCTCTGAACGTCGTCAATGCTGGATTTGATATCGCGCACGATCAACGTGTTCGTCCGCTGGTCCGCTTCTATTTTGCCCCGCGGACTGAGAAGAGCCTTGACCTTTTCAACCAGATCCTTGTCGGTGTTGGTGTCATTTTGGCCTTTCACGACCTTCGCATAATTGACGGTCAAGTACGCCGTTTGTAGAGGTTCCAGGTTTTCCTCTGACTTTTTAGCTGCTGCTAGAGCGTCTCTCTCGGATTTCAGCCGCCCCGCGGTCGATATGCGGATGACATTGCCGGTTTCGTCTTTCCCCAGGCCGTTGGTGTCGATAATCAGGTCCATCGCTTGGTCCCACGGGACTTCAATCAGACGAACCGTGACTTTTCTGTTTACGTCATCGGTAATAACAATGTTTTTGCCGCTAACCTCAGCCAATAACCGAAAAACGTTCTTAATATCGGCGTCCTTGAATTCCAGAGAAATCTTCTGACCGGTATATTTCTTGTCGTCCAGTGGTACCTTGTCCGTTCCCAAAGACTTCACCGCGCCCTGAGACGCCGTAGTCGAACTCTCTGCCGTTCGAATGTCCGCGCGCACGCCGCCCCGGACTACAGTGACATCTTTTCTTCCTGTGGCGCTTGGATTCTCAGTGCCTATGACGATTCGTAGTCCGCCGTCCTCCGGCGTAATCGTGTAAGGTGGGACCGTCGCGGCGGCAATATCGGTGGTTAGCCGGAGTCCGCCTTCAACTTGATTCACTCTCAAAGTCGCCACTGTACTGGTATCGATGCGATAACTTTCAGCCTGCGCCGGTCGCTTTGCATTGCCGAAAATATCCAAAACGATGCGCGCTGGGGTGGGCAACGGAAAATGACGAAATTGCGATATGGGTTGTGAAAACTTTGCAAGTAAGATCGTTTGGCCTTTGTCTTCGCGTACTGACAGGTCCTGCAGGGTTAGCGCTCCAGCCGCTGCACTGGGATCCTTTGGAACATCCTTAGCCCCACCGGCTTTGGCGGCCATCGGCTGGTCTGGTGCTTTTTTGTCTCCGCTGACGGAACAACCAGCCATGGTCGTGATGGAGATGACCCAAGCAGCGAGCAGGGCGAGCAGTGCGCCGTTCGGCATAAATCTATCGTTCCACTCCTGGAAACAAACCATTGATGGACCACCCCTCGTTCTCATGCTCCCTACTCCGTCAAGAGTTTCATGCTGACGTCGCGCGTTTTTCGCGCACCGTAAGCATCTTCGTAGAATTCTTCCACGATAACCTGATTACGATGGATTGCTTTCACCTTGCCATCGTTACTGCCGATTGGAGTCCCTACTCGTATGACATAACCGAGTCCCGCTGTGTCCTCGATCATTGCTCGGGGCTCTCGAAGATCCCAGACGATGCCAACGATTTTCAGCTGGCCCAGGTCAAACCGCTCGAGCGGCGACAGATTCTCACGCGGGCGGGTATTGACCCTTGTACGCAGCGTCATGGGCCGAAACGGGTCACGGCCATTCTCTTTCAAAGCCGGCGCCGCTGAAGAGGGCTCGGGAGTTTTCTGCGGCACGTTAAGATCCACCGGTTCGACTTTACTGTCCGCCTTTGCCTTGCTCCCCAAAGTTTGTTGCAGCTTGGCTCTTGCCGCGTCCGTCAACCCTTGAAGCGATTTGCCGATGGTTGCGGGCGCCTTGTTTACTTTGTCTACGGCGTCCTTCATTTGCTCCGACGGCGTGCGAACGGCTTCTTCTGCACATCGGGCGTCCGCTTCACACCCCGTCAGGGATACGATCAAAAGCATCACAGAAATCTGGCGCGGCTTGATCATTTCCGGCTATCGCTTGGCCTTCGCGGCTTTGGCCTTTTCTTCGGCAATTTTTCTTCGCTCGGCGTCATCCAGGAAACGAAATGCAGTCGCCACACTCGTCGTTTCCAGGACGACGTTGTCGCCCGTCACCGTCGGATTCTTGAAACCAATATTGTCGATATTGACCAACCGGTCGAGCCGGCCCACTTCGTCAAAGAAACTGACGGTGTTGTGGAAGTTTCCTCTGACGCTGATGTCGACAGGAACCTCCGCATAGAAATCTTGATAGTTCTCTGGGCGCGGGCGAAACAACAGAACGACGAGCCCTGCCTGCTGGGCTTTTGTCGAAATGGTGCGGAGAAGGTCGGCGATTTCTCTTTTGTCCGGGAGTTGCGCTACCGCTTTCTTGAGCTCCGCGTCAAGTTGTTGAAGGTCCTTTCTCAGCCGCGGCAAGTTTGCCGCCTTCTGCGCCTTGACCATTTTTTCATTGCGCGCGATCTCAACGCTGTCGACCAATTTCGCTATCTCGTCGGAACGCGGGATGTATAAAAAACTGTAGTAAAGCCCCACGATCAAAATAATCGTTACAACAAGAATTCCGATCTTCTGCGCCTTCGGCCGCTCGAGGATGTTGTCGAGTAGCTGGTTCAACCCTTCTTCTCCTGTGTTTTTATCGGTATCTGTGCCTTTGCTTTGGTGTCGGGTAAGGCGGGATCGGGCGGCCGGTAAAGCACGCCCGTCTTGATTGAAAATCTTTTTAACGAGGCCGTCGGCCCGGCTCCCTGTGTAGTCTCGACGAGTTCGACGCTGGTAAAGTATTTCGAGGCGGCGAGCGCTTTCATAAAATCCGCGACGGTCTGATTGTCGATCGCCAGACCGTTCATCGTGACACCACCGCCGCTTTCTCTGAGATCGGTAAGCCACAGGCTGGTGGGTGTTGCATTCGAAAGGCTCTCCATGACCAGCACGGGTCCGCTCTTTTTCTTGTTAAGTTCCTCAATGATCTTGTGCTTGCCTTTGAAGTCTTTGATCCGATTTTGCAGATCTCCAACTTCTTTTACTTTAAGATTGAGGGTTTGGATCTCGCCGCGCAGGGATGCGAGCTCCTTTTCCAACCGCGATAGCGCGAGCACTTGATATACATGCGCTCCCGCTAGCAGGAGCACCACCGACCCTAAAACCACCGACCCGACTACGATCTCGCGCCGCCGCGAGACTTCGGCTTGGAGTTCCTTGAATGGTAGTAAATTAATGCGAATCATTTATCCGCTGGTCTCCGGATCGATAGACCCGCTCCAACCGCAAAGTATGGCGCCAATTCAACCAGACGGTCGCGGTCGATATTCTTGTTCACGTTGAAGCCACGAAACGGCTCACTCAACTTAACCGGCACGCCCATCCGCTCTTCTAACAAAACCCGCAAGCCGGCCAGCTTGGCGCCCCCGCCGCTTAGATAAATCGTTTTCAGACCATCGCCGTCTTCAGACGGCACTGCGCCGTAGAGACTCACCGTTCTCCTGATCTCTTCCGCCAATTCCTCGGACGCCGGCCGCAGCGTGGCGGTTAAGTCTAGTCCCTTTTTCCCTTCCAGCAGACCGGTCATTTTAAACGCTTCGGCGGCCTCAACACCGACATGGAGATGTTGAGCTAGGCTGTCGGTAAAAGAACCACCGCCCATCGATAGGTCACCGGTGAAGGTGGAAATGCCATTGTGCAACAGCGTAATGCTCGTGTATTGCGCGCCGATGTGAATGAGCCCGACCACGCCATTTTCAGTTTCAGTCGCGTAATTCGCCTCGTACATATTCTCCAGCGCAAAATAATCGACATCCATGAGGACGGGCGTGAGTCCGGCCTCTTCGATGGCCTCAGCGTAGCTGTTGACGATCTCCTTCTTGACAGCGACCAACAGGACATCCATCCGGTTGCCATCATCGGATTCGCTTAAAACTTGATGATCAAGGTTGACGTTTTCCAAATTCTCCGGAATGACATTTTGCGCTTCGAACTCAATATTCGCCTCTAATTCGGCCGGTTCCTGTTTCGGCATCTGGACCTTTTTCATGATAACGGCCCGCCCAGGAACGGCGGAAATGACCTGCTTGGACCTTACGCCGCATGTTTCGATCAACTTACGAATCGTCTCAACAACGGGCTTAGAGTCGACGACCATATTGTTTTGAATCGCATTGACCGGTAGGGGCAAAATTCCCAAGTTCAAAATTCGATATCCGCTCTTGTCGACGGCGGCTTCCACCATTTTGACCGAACTTGAGCCGATATCGAGCGCAACGTAACCGTCGTGGCCGCCCAACGAACTCAAAAATCCGAGATTAAAATTTTTCCAGAACGAAAGCATGGATTATTGCTTGAAGAGCGTGTGCTTCTGTTCAATGGTCAAGCCCAAAGCCAGAAGGATCTTGCGTTTGGTTGCCATCCGGCAATCCTTTCCCTTTTCAATGCGATCAAGTGTCAACGGTGAGATTCCCGCCAAGCGCGCAAGCTCAGCCTTGCTCAACATTTTCGCTTCGCGCATCTTCTTGACGTTGTTCTCTTGATCCACTTGATCCATCGGCGCAAGCGTTTATCGTGAGGAGCTTAGGAAAATGCAAAAAAGTTGAGGATTTTCTACTCGATAGAATACTTTAAGTCAACAAAATTTAGGCGTAATTATGGCTAATTACGTTAATTCGGAGTACTTTTTAAAGCAAAGCAACTGCCAGTCTTATCAATAGCAATCCAGGTCCATTTTTGCCGTAATATCCGTAATATCGGAAACTACCAGGATTACTGATGCCTTGGGCCAAGGGGTTGCCGACTGACAGAATTGAACAAAATAGTTCAGCGCTGGCGGGTTTACCTCATATTGCTTTTGTGAGGGTCGCTGGGTACAAGTGCAGCGATGAAACCGGCACCAAAGCTCGCACGAATCATTGTCCCCGCGCCACTCAAAAATCCCCTACTTTACAGCATCCCCGATACGTTAGAAGACCAAATCGTTGTCGGCATCAGGGTCTTGATCCCGCTGCAAAAGCGCACTGTCACAGGCATTGTCTTGGACTTTGTCGCCGAAAATCCAACGGCCGAGACCAAACCAATTATTGAGCCGCTGGATCACCACCCGATTTTCGATCAGCAGCTCATTAATCTCGCTCACTGGATTTCACGCTACTACCTGACATCCCTCGGTGAAGTTGTGGCTACCATGATGCCACCGAACTCACGTCGACAGAGTCAGAGAACTGTCATTCTCGAGCGAGCCAACCCGACCATCACTGATGAGCTCGGCAAGGAAGTGCTGCACGAGCTGGAGCAACGCAAAGGAAGGATAAATGTCAAAACGCTGGCTCGAAGATTTTCCAACCATCCGATCGAGCGAATCTTGGCGCGCCTGGAATCGTCGGGAGCAATCAAAATTGAAGAGCATTTAGCCAAGCAGAGACGCGCTAAAATCGAACCGCTCTCTGACGCAAGTCGTGAATCAAATTCCACTCTGGTGAGATTTGAATTGACTGCCGAGCAGGACGCCGCTCTGTCAGCTATCGATGACCGCATTAGAACCGGCGGTTTTGAAACCTTCTTGTTGCATGGCGTAACCGGCAGCGGCAAGACCGAAATTTACCTGCGCGCCATGGAGCGAGCTAAAGAACTCGGGCG
>DASXSW010000280.1:0-10895 GCA_036505755.1 Binatia bacterium
CCATTGCCCTCCGGCAAGGTCTCTTGACTACGGGCCGGACGAGCAGAGGCCAATACAACTATCATCGCTGAAAACAGAATAAGTCTTTTCATGATAGCGCCTCCGTCCAGAATCGTTCGGCATTCTATTGCTCGGCTTTGGCGTTGGCAAGGTTAGCTGTGCCAAATATCCAGACTTTTGAATGGCTCACGCCTCGTGAGCCATTTTCCTTACAATTATAAAATTTCCGACGTTTTTTTTGCCAGCCAATTTCTAACGTTTTTGAAATGTTTAAAATTCTGCACTGGCACATGCCTTGCCCTTAACAAGGTTATCCAGCGGCGATCGCTCTGTCGCACTCCAAGTTAGCAAAGTCAGTTGCCGCCCTGCAATTGAATCTAATATAGGAAGGAGAATAGTTTATGCTGTCGATACTATTGTCGGCGATATTTGGTTTGGCGATCGGCTACTTTGCCCTTCAGAATGCCGCGCCGGTGACCATTCAAATGGGTGAATGGGTTTTTCAGGATGTTCCCCTATATTTAGTCGCGGTGGGGTCGCTCATTCTCGGTATTTTGATCACATCGATCTTTTACTTTGCGAGGACCGTGTCCGCGAATATGACCCTGCATGGCAGACATCATCACGAACCGATAAACAATCAGGAGACTGTTGCGGCCCTCGAGCGGCGAATCCATGACCTGGAGCTAGAGAATGCTCGGCTCACAGCTACTCATGATAATCACATTAGAGATGCCGAATATAGGTCTGGGGCGATGAGTTCATAGAAATGGCAGCGCGGTTTCGCTCACCAAACATAGGCGAGCAACCCGGATATATCAGGTTGGCGAAAAGAGCTCGTCGACAGCGGCGGCCAAGTCATTCTCAGAAATTCCTCGTTGCGAGCCGAGACCGCGGATTTTCTGACAAAGCGCGAAGAACCTAAAATCGTCAGCATACCAGCGGTTGAGATTCTTGATCGCCTGCGCGTCAAGGTTCTTATCAACATGCTCCGGATTGCGATGGGCGGTGATGTCATCAGTCGGAAGCTTGAGATTAGAGGGCAGGCCGAGCTTTGACTTTAGTGTTTCGAAGTCCTCCGCTAGAGTTTCCTGAAATCCGATAAAAAAAATGTCCGCCAACCTGGACAGCAGGTACTCTTCGCTTTCGAACCATTTGGCGTAGCCGCTGTTTACGTGTTCGATACTGCGCATCGCTTTCTCGGCCTGCAGTCGTTCCGCATCATCTGCCGAGGAAAGCGCCAGAGCCAGATGGTTCGGTGTCTGGAATTGCGCGAAGGCGATTTTTTCATCAGGCGTCCACGGCTTGAAGTACCGCGGTTGACCCTGCCGCTGCCGGCTATAAAATCCACTCACAAATCGGCTTGTGGGGCTGCGCAAGCAAAAGACCGCTTCGTCTCCTTTCGGCATCTCTCTGAGCGTAAAACGGTGGCCGTGCAGGACGATCGCATGCAGGGAGGTCACTCGGTGGGCCTTCAATACATGTTTGATAGCGGTACCGCCAGTTTTACCAACGTGGAGGAAATGCAAGACTCGCCTTCCTCGCGCTCGGTGAAATTTCTGCCGCAAATTACTTCTGAGAGACGACCAAGCAGATTTGATTTTCAGTCGTGCCATACGGAACGGACGGCCTGCACGTGAGTTCGTCAGCCTTCGGCTCGGCCCCCAGGCAGGCAAGACAACGATGAGAAATAATAGCCTAGCTTTTTACATCACCGTCGGACCGCTTGCAATATCTTGGTGATGGCGGGGACGCGCCGCCAGTTGAGCCTCCGGGTCGAGTTGGTCGGCGCTACGCGTCAGCACGCGGCAGAATAAACCCAAAGAAACGGGTATGCATTGGTAAAATTCAATGGAAGAGGAAAATCCCATAAATTCCCGCTCCGCGTTGACAAACCGCAACCGGCTTTTCTACAGTCGGGAAAATTAGCGAGGAGGACACTTCGATGGCCGAGCCAATTCTGAAACAAAAAGACCGCGATATCACGACGATCACTTTGAACCGGCCGGAAGCCGGCAACCGACAAACGGATGCTACCTGGGCTCACATGACTGAGATGCTCGACGCCGCCTCGAAAGAGTCGCGGCTGATTTTATTCAAAGGCGCCGGCGATGATTTCTGCTTGGGCCGCGAAGGGATGGGACAAGCTCAACCTGGCCCGGCACCCGAAGCTTACGCCGTGCGCGATCGGAGCGAGACGATTTTCAACCTCTACGGCGCGTTTCGAAACTCAAAAGCGCCGATCATCGGCGTCGTTCGCGGGCGCGCCGTCGGCCTCGGCTGCGCGCTGGCCGCGCTCTGCGACATTACAATCGCGAGCGATAAAGCACGATTTCAGTTTCCCGAGACCGCGCATCGCATCATGCCGACTATCGCCTTTTCCGCGCTGGTCGACCGCATGCCGCGCAAGGCCGCAACCTTCATGATCTACTCCGCTCAAGAAGTCGACGCGCACCAGGCGCTTACATTTGGGCTCGCGAGCAATGTTGTGCCGGCGACCGACCTCGACAGCGCGGTCGCAACGCTCGTCGACCATTTTAAGAAAATGCCGCTGGCCGCGGTGCTCGCGGTCAAGGAGTACGCACGCACGGCGTTTAGCATCAGCACGCAGGCCGCGACCGACTTCGCGCGCAACCTGCACGCCACGGTGAATAGTTTTTCGGGAATGAGGCCCTGAGAGTGTAGCTGTGGCGGGGTTGCCAACAGCGTCACTACAATTCACAGACCGAATCTAATCGTTGGATCGAGATGCCAAAGACCATCAGCTGGCCGGTCTTCGGTGGTATAACGCGCGCAGCTCATCCTTAGCCGCGTCAAGCCGGGCGCGTCGAGTCTTCGAAAGCTTGCGACCGGCGCGATTGAGGTAAAAATTCAGCATCGACATCGCCGACCGAAAGGGCTCGCTTTTCCGGCGACGGCTTCGGTCGGCGGAGCGCTTCAGCGAGCGCGCAATGGCGCGGGGACTCTTCAAGGAGAACACGCCCTTGTCCAGATCGAGCGCATCGCTGCTTGCGGTCACCCGTTGAGACCAACGGTTCTTTTTTTTCGGAGTCCTTTTTTTCTTTGTCGATGCCATTGCTTCGGGAGGCTCTTGAGGAGATTCGATTGAGTTCAGTATTCTGTGTAGTTCCAGGCGATATTTTGCTTGGTGATTGTTTGCTTCATCGGGGGACCCGACACTGCTGATCGGAGCGCAACGAGTTCCTCCGTCCATTCGGGTTGCTGATAAAGCCTTGATTCCGCGACTTCGACAAAACCTAATGCCCTTGGATAATCACCGAGATAATAATGAACTCGAGCAAGATAGAAGTAAACGAAGGGGCTGCCATCAAGGTCAAGAGCCTTCTCTAAATAAGATAAAGCTTTGAGATAGTCTCTTTGCTGGATTAGCGTCCGGCCTATTTCGGCGAAGCGAAGAGCTGCCCTTCGTCGGGAATTGGTGTTGGGCGAAATAGCGGCCAAGAGCGACCGATTTGGTAGTACCCTCGGAGAATCAGTCCAGGTAGGAACCTTAGGTGGCGTGGCATCCCTCGATGGCCGATCGACGTTGTTGCTCTCTGCCGCACGATCCTTGGCAAAAAGTCTGTCTAGGAGCTCATTGTTAAAGACAAGCACATTGCCGTCTTCGTTTTTGTATTGAGACTGCAGCCGGCTTCGACTAGCGGTCTCAAAGGCATCGGCGTTGAGCGGAAACATTACGGCCCAAGAAAAGCACGCAAGGACCACGATTCCGCCGAAAGGTAGATTGATTTTTGTCATCGTGCCGCACGAAGCTTAGAAAGGTTCGACATTTTCCGAATTCAATTCCGCTAACTCAAAACACCGAACAACCACAGGAGCACGATCAAACCAATTGGAACTCCCAAGAACCATAAAACTAGGCCTCCAAACATAAACTTCTTCTCCTTTGTGTCTCTCTACGATTTCACGCCAACAGCACTACGATTGCTGCGTGTTCGACGTATGTAGCCGCAAATAGAATGCCAATAGATTGTGTTCGTAATCTCTTAGCATTTATCAAAGAACAACCGGGGACTGTGAGCCATTAGCTCACGGTGGAGTAGAAATACAGACAGACAAGCCGCTTGTTTTCGATTTCCAGAGGTGGCAGCCAACGAAACGGTTTGTCTCGCGCCACGGTTGCAATAGCCGGTTGCCGCGGACCGCGGCTATTTAGTGATAGGTACCTGTGATTGGCGAAACTCACTCCATTTAGCTTCGTGATGCGGTTCCGAGACTCGATTTGTGCGTTTTAGCTAAGACGGGGTTCGGCGCCGGCTGTAGGATCGTTCTTCTGCGTCCCACGAATATTTATCACCACGACACATACTTGCAAAATAACGAGAGCATATGCGCGCGCGTGCCAGCCCCAGACACCCCAGAGCACATTACTGAGAATAAAAATCCAAAAACCTATATTCCGTTTCGTCCGCGACTGGGAGCCTACTAACCATGCGGCGGCGGCCGTTAATGCCGTGGCGGGCCATTGAGTGAAAGCAGTATAATCCATACGTCATGGACACCCCGTACAAACGGATCCGCTCAGTGGGGCACCATCGACTTCTTTGTTCCCGCCGGGTCCACTGCTTGAGCATCAATCTATGGGATGCCGCACTTGCGCCGCCGCGAGTTCCTTTTCGTTCGTCAAATCGAGACGCAACGGTGTGATGGACACAAAACCCTGCTCGACAGCCCAGCGGTCAGTTCCCTCTTCGGTTCCTTCAATCGGAATGACGGTGAACCAAAAGTGCTTACGACCCATTGGATCTTCGCCTGGCACGATCTTACCGTCGTAGTGCCTGACCGATTGGCGCGTCCAGCGCAAGCCCTTCGGCCTATCGTCGGGAAAATTGACGTTGATGAGCGTCAACTCAGGATCCTTGAGTAGAATGTCCAAGACTCGCTGAACCGAGGGCTTTAAGATTTCAAAATTCGGCTCGTCTCGACTTGCGGGCATGCTTAAAGCGATGCCGCGCAATCCCAACAACGTCGCTTGCTTGGCGGCCGCCACCGTGCCGGAATGCCAGATGGAGTTGCCTAAATTGCTGCCGAAGTTGATGCCCGACAGAACCACGTCCACTTTCTCCCAGTTGTGAGCGCCAATGACGACGCAATCTGCTGGAGTCCCATTGACGCGGAAAGCTTCAAAATCCTTGATCGGCGTGCGCTTGTATGTAAGTGGTCGCCAGGCTGTGATCGAATGACCGGCCGAAGACTGCTCGACGTCGGGTGCGACGATACGTACGTCAGCGAACTTTGATGCGACTTCGGCCAGAGCCAGAATGCCGGGGCTGTAGATACCATCGTCATTTGCGATTAAAATGCGCATCGAAGCCAGGCCTCCTTAGAAAATAGAGCCTTGCGAGGATCTTTGACGGCTGAAGATACAATCAGTATTTCACAAATAATCACTCAGTCCACCCCACAAAATAAATGAAAGTAACGCTCATACACAATCCGGACGCCGGCGACACAGACCAACCTTCCGGTGACGAGATTCTCAGCCTCATTCGCAGCGCCGGACATTCGGCGGTTTACCAGTCGTCAAAAGAACCGGGGTGGGACAAAGCGCTCGAAGAAGCCACCGACATCGTCGCGGTGGCCGGCGGCGACGGTACCGTCGGCAAAGTCGCCAAACGCCTGATCGGCAAACATACTCCCATCGCCGTTCTGCCGCTGGGAACAGCCAATAATATCGCCACTGCACTGAACTTAACCGATCCACCCATCGAACATTTGATCGCCGGGTGGACCACCGCGCGCCGAATGAAATACGACGTCGGCAACGCAAGCGGACCCTGGGGTTCGACCTGTTTCATAGAGGGATTGGGCGTAGGACTTTTCGCTGACACCATGTCCAGGCTGAACGCCAAGAGCAATTTTCCGATTGCTCACCTCGATGACACTTCCGAAAAGATCATGTCGGTATTGGAGATCATAAGAAATCGTTTGGAAAAGAGTCCCGCCAATTGGCTGAACGTAACGCTCGATGGCCAAGATCTCTCCGGCGAATATGTTTTGCTGGAGGCAATGAATATTCGTTGCGTCGGACCTAATCTCTGTCTCGCGCCCGATGCCCATCCAGGCGATGGTCTCCTAGATATCGTTGTGGCCTCGAAACACGAACAAGATCAGATCGACAGATATTTATCGGATCGAATAGAAGGAAAATCGACATCACCCGGACTTACCGTCCGCAAAGGACGAAACGTTCGTATCGAATTCAAAGAAGTGCCCGTCCACATCGATGATGACCTCTGGCCGGATGAGGGTTGGCCTCTGCCCGCTTCGACCACCATCGAAATAAAGCTCGATTGCGAATGCCTGCAAATGCTCATGCCCGCCGGAAGTGAGGAAGAGCATTTCCGCTGATCAGCGCGCCAGAATCGTGGGAGGCCGAAGGTTAGTTGTTAGATTCGATCTTGATACCGAGCAGCCGGGCCGCGTTGTCGGCGTCGACCGCCCGCCGCTCGGCATCGCTCAGCTTGAGCGCGTCTAGATCTTGGAGTTGCAGATCGATATCCTCGCGGAAGGGAATATCGGTGCCGAAAAGCACGTGCTCGACGCCGAACATCGAGAGCGCCATGCGCAAAGCCGGAACGTTGCGACACACCGTATCGTAGTAAAAACGCTTGAAGTAAGTTTCCGGGGGCGCGCTTAAATTCTCGTTACACGCTGGAAAGCGCTCGTATCCCCACTGAATCCGTCCCATAAGATATGGCGCCAGCCCGCCCAGATGCGGAAAGATCATCTGAAGCGTGGGATGGCGCTCGAAGACGCCGGCTAAAACGAGTCGCGTCGCGGCCAATGTCGTCTCGAACATGAAGCCCACCACATTGGCGAGGTTCAGCTCCAGCATGCAGTCGAGCCCCGGCGGCGAGATCGGATGGAGCAAGAACGGCAGACTGCGCCGCTCGAGCTCGCCGTAAACAGGAAAGAACGCTGGATCGTTGAGCGGCCGGCCACCGGCGGTGCCCATAAGCGCTACTCCCACTACGTTTGGCTCTTTAGCGAAGCGGTCGAGCACTTCAACTGCGAACTCTGGGAATTGAAGGGGCAGCGTGAGCAACACCCGAAACCGTTCGGGATAGGCACGAGCAGGTCGCAAGATCATTTCGTTGGCCATGTTTGTCAGATCGACGGCCGCCGATTTATCTTGCACCAGCGCGCCATGGAACGGGACTGAAAGCACCTGCATCGCGATGCTCCACTTTTCCATCTCTTCCAGGCGACCTTCGACATCGGTCATGCGCAGGTCGGTGCTCATCCATTTGATCAGACGCCGCGCGTCCTGCCCCGCCGGCGAATTGTCATTGCCGAAGACACGCCGCAGCCCGTCGATATAAGCGTTGGAGAATATATGAGCGTGCACGTCGATGCGCATAGCTAGGCCTCCCGCGCCGTGATTCCGAATCTCAATATACGCTGAACTTTGTGGGGTTTTTCAGCAGAATCAATAGAATGGCCAGGCCCTCGAATCACGGTCATCGATCCAATCAGGGAGACGGAGTTTTCCCGATCAGATAATTGTGCCACGGCGTCCAATAATATTTTTCCCAACCCTGGCTAACACCCGCAAAGTCTTCCTCGGGGACATTGACATGGACAAGCTCGATCCGAGCCCCATCTTGCGCCGGGCAGAACGACAACGTGAGCACCGAGTCCGTCGCCGTAAAAGGCCAGTTTCCCGACCGCCAAGTTTGAACGATCAGCGTCTTCGGCTCGATGTGTAGAATCTTGCCGGAAAGCATGCCGTCGAAGGCGCTAAAAGCGCCGCCCGCATGCGGCTGGAGAGTCACGGGCAAACCGGTAAACGCCGCGTGCTCGGCCGCATCGAGATACATGTCGAAGAGCCTATCTGACTCCGCCGGAAGCGAAGCCGCCATAATTATGGTTCGTGGCATTTTCGAAACTCCTATTACCATGATCGTGAATAAAAAAGCAGTAATAATGGCACACTGACGAATCAAAAAATGAGAAATACTGCTGCGGATGCCGGAAACGGCTTATTGAGCTCATCAACGCGCCAACCCTCGGTGTATAAACGACCATGTCGGGATGAAACCAATCACACATATTTTAAGAAGGTTAGGTTGACGGTCCCGCATCCTTTGCCTGCTCACTAACATCTAATTGACCAGACTATCCCGACGATTCAGCCAAAACGTTGAACGTGCTGGGAACCAAGCCATATCACTTAGCGACTTTATTTAGGAGGGTTTTTCCATGAGTAAACGCAATATCATTATCTGTGCGGGCGTCGTCGTGCTGGCGATTGGCTGGTACGCGTTTCGGCCTGAGTTGTTGTTCGTCAATAAGACGGTAAACGAGGAATTTCCCGGCGGGGCGGCGATGGCTTCGATCGAGAAAGGGCCAATGTCAATTACGAAGGGCAATTTCAAAGGGCTGGCCCACGAAACTAAAGGTTTGGCGTCGATTTATCAACTCCCGGATGGAAAGCGCACCCTGCGTCTGACTGAATTCGAAACTTCCAACGGTCCCGATGTCCATGTCTATCTGACCGCTGCCGAAGTTGAGAAAGGCAGTGACGCGATCAAACAAGCCGGCTTCATCGATCTCGGTTCCATGAAAGGCAACAAGGGCGATCAGAACTACGACATTCCCGCAGACGCCGACTTGAACAAGTATAAAAATGTCACGATCTGGTGCGCGCGCTTTGGTGTGAACTTCGGGCAAGCGGCCTTGGACGCGCCGGCGTCGATGCCGGTCAAGGTGGCGGAAGGCGCATTCAAAGGTTTGGCCCATGAAACTAAAGGACAGGCTTCAGTCTACCGGCTGCCCGAGGGCAAAAAGGTGCTGCGCTTTAGCAGCTTCGAAACATCCAATGGTCCCGACGTGCATGTCTATTTAGTCACCGCCGAAGTGGAGAAAGGCAACGACGCCGTGAAACAGGCGGGCTTCATCGATCTCGGCTCGTTGAAAGGCAACAAGGGCGACCAGAACTACGACGTCCCCCCGGACGTGGACCTGAGCAAGTACAAGACAGTCAGCGTTTGGTGCGCGCGTTTCGGCGTCAACTTCGCGACCGCCCCGCTTGCGGCGGCGAAGAGTTAAGAAGAACTCATTCACCACGAAGGACGCGAAGAGCACGAAGTTTAAGAGTCTTGATGTCTGAACCCTTCGTGTGCTTCGTGCTCTTCGTGGTGAAAGATTCAAAATCGCGTAAGGTGGTAAACGTGATCCAATGCCAAACAAGACAAACATTCTAATCCTCGGCGGCGGTTTCGGTGGGCTTTACACCGCGCTCGAACTCGAAAAGCAGTTCGGCGACGATCCAAACATCGAGATCACGCTGGTCAACCGCGAAAACTTTTTTCTGTTTACACCGATGCTGCACGAAGTGGCGGCCAGCGACCTCGACAGCAGCACCATCGTCAACCCGCTCCGTAAGCTTCTCCACAAAGCGCAGTTCTTCGCTGGCGAGATCGAAGCCATCGATCTAGCGCAGAAGAGCGTGACGGTGTCGCACGGTATCGACGGCCTTCATTCACACAATCTCGAATACGATCATTTGGTGCTTGCGCTGGGATCGGTGACGAACTTTTACGGTATTCCGGGCCTTGCGACGCTGGGACTTACGATGAAAACGTTAAGCGACGCGGTATGCTTGCGCAACCGCTTGATCGAGCACCTCGAAGAAGCCGACTTCGAGTGCTCGACGGTACCACCGCGGCAGCTCCTCACTTTCGTCGTCGCAGGCGGCGGCTTTGCCGGTGTCGAAACCGTGGCGGCCATAAATGACTTTCTGCGCGAGGCGCTGCTGTTCTATCCCAATCTGACCGAAGCGATGTTGCGGATCGTGTTGGTCGAGCATGGTTCGACAATCCTGCCGGAGCTCGGACCTGAGCTCGGTCATTACGCACAAAAGAAACTGTCGGAACGTAAAGTCGAGTTTCGTCTCGGCGCAAAGGTCATTGGCGTCTCGGAACACGGTGTGGAATTGAGCGACGGAACGAGCCTTCCGGCAAGAACGCTGATTTGGACTGCAGGAACCGCACCATGCCCGCTGCTGGAGCGGGTTGCCTGCAAAAAGGAACGCGGCCGCATCGCTGTCAATGAATTCCTGGAAGTCGCTGGATTTCCCAACGTCTGGGCTTTGGGAGATTGCGCCTCGATACTGGACCGGCAAACGAACAGGCCCTACCCTCCGACCGCGCAACACGCTCTGCGCCAAGGAAAGATTCTCGCCAGAAACATCGCCGCGGTCATCAGGGGCAGAAGGAAAAAACCCTTCGTCTTTAAGACTATCGGCCAATTGGCCGCGATCGGCCGACGCACCGGCGTGGCAAAGATTCTCGGCTTCAAATTCTCCGGCTTCATCGCCTGGTGGCTTTGGCGCACGATCTATCTAAGCAAACTGCCGCGCCTCGAAAAGAAGCTCAGGGTGACCTTGGATTGGACGCTGGACTTGGTTTTCTCGAAGGATCTCGTGCAGTTCATGCCACTGCGCTCCCCGACTATGATAAAAGAAGATGCGACAACCTTAGCTATGAAGACCAGCACAGAGGGGACGCAGGCTAGGATGTCATTCCATTAACTCCCGCGGCTTCGTCCGTCATTCGCGCAGCCGAGCGGGAATCCAGGCTTTTATGGACTTAAAACCTCGCTCACCCTCCTGGATGCCCGCGTGCGCGGGCATGACGGCTAATAGCGAGGGCCACAGCAACTTTTCAGAATTTAAGTGCATCTAACGCTCGGAGCGAATAAAAGACGAACAAACCCTCGACCCCCGTAGTGGTTCACGGAGGAAAGACATGGCAGTAAACAATCATTACGACGTCATCATTATCGGCAGCGGTGCAGGCGGTGGCACGCTCGCCCACAAGCTCGCCACGACTGGTAAGAAAATCTTAATTCTTGAACGCGGCGGCTAC